>WFPT01000094.1 GCA_015487365.1 Aquificaceae bacterium | reverse complement strand
TTTATTAATATTTTTTTTATTTTTTAGAGGAAAATTTTATGAAATTTTTAAGAAATTTTTGGATGTAAGGGCCTTTACTAAAAGGTTTTTAGAAAGTGGATTTAAAACTAAGACTTTGGGAGGGCACGATCACCACGTTAAGTTTTATTACCTGGACGCAAAGGGGAAAAAATTTTTATTCCCCTCTTACTCTACCTCCTTTAAGATTATGAGGAACTTCCTTTTAACTCAAAGGCCCGAGTTTAACTTAAAGGAGGGTAAAGTGGTAATAGCCTTTAATTCAAAAACCCCCATAGTCTGGGAAAGGGAAGGGAAGATAACCTTTTGCTCCCCCTTTGCTAAAAATCTGTTCCTTTTAAGGACTAAGGAGGGTGAGGAGGCCTTCCTTGGAACGAACTTAACCTTTAAAGTAAAAAGGCCCTTCGTTTTAGAAGTCTATACCTACTCTTTTAGGCTGAAAAATCTCTTCTTTAACAAAAGAGTAAATTACGTTTTTGCGGAAGGTTAAATTAATATATTATGAGGAAAGTTTTAACCTCAATCCTAATACTGGGGGCTTTTAGTTTTGGCCTTGAATTAGAAGGCACAATTACCGGTGCGGGCTGTGCCCTAAAAGGTATGACCTGTCCCAAGGAGCACCTCTTTAAGGGTTACGAGCTCCTTGGTCTATACGATGTAAAGGGTAAAAGGTTTTACTACCTTATAAACGTTCCCCAAAGGGTCCTTTCCTACCTGTTTTCCGAAAGGGTCAAGGTGGTTGGGAAGAAACTCTCTGGGGATTCCTTAAAGGTGAAGGAGTTAAAAGTTGGAGGAAAGGTATTTAAGTTTTAAAAGCTACCTTAAAAGAAAGTATAAAAAGAGGGTCCAAAAGATTACCCTAACTTTGCCCTTTACCTGTCCCAACATAGATGGGACAAAATCTTATGGGGGTTGTATTTATTGTAGGGAAGGTTCAAGGCCCTTTCACCTTTCACCGGAGGTTTCCCTTGACGAGCAAATAAGGAGGGGAATTGAAAGGGCGGAAAAAAAATACGGTAAAGACATCCTCTTCTTCCTCTACTACCAATCCTATACTAACACCTACGGAGATTTAGAATACTTAAAGGAAATTTACGATAGGGCTTTAAAGTTTGATAAGGTTGTGGGCTTTTCGGTGGGAACGAGACCTGACTGTGTCCCGGAGGAGGTTTTAAACCTTTTAAAACAATACAGGGAAAAGGGTTTAGAGGTTTGGGTGGAGGTTGGCCTTCAAAGTGCAAACTTTAGCACCTTAAAGTTTATAAACAGGGCTCACGGAGTTTCTGACTTTATAGATGCGGTTTTTAGGATAAAGGAAAAGGGGCTTTTGGTTTGCACCCACGTTATCTTGGGCCTACCTAATGAAAGTAAAGAGGACTTTTTAGAAACCGCAAAGCTTTTATCCTTACTTCCCATAGACGGTGTTAAAATTCATCCCATTTATGTGGTAAAGGGAACGAAGCTCTACAAGCTTTATTTGGAGGGTAAGTTTAAACCCTTAGAGTTAGAGGATTACATAAACTATGTCTGTGATTTTTTGGAGCTCTTACCTAAAAATGTGGTAGTTCAGAGGCTTACCGCCGAAGAAGACCCAAAGCTTCTGGTAGCACCAAGCTACTGCACCTACAAGGAAAAGAGCAAGGTTTTAAACCTAATAAGGGAAGAGTTAAAGAGGAGGGGGACCTACCAGGGGGCAAGGGAAGGTAAGCTTTTCAACAGATGGTATAATTTATTAGTAAGGAGGTGAGGAAGGATGAGGATAACTTTAAGTGTAATTAAGGCGGATATTGGGGGGTATGTGGGGCACTCTTCAACCCATCCTAAGGTGGTAGAAAGGGTAAGGGAGGTAGTGGAAGAGGCTAAAGGTAAAACTATAATAGATTGTGATATCCTTACCTGCGGAGATGACATAGCCATAGTTATGACCCATACGAAGGGTGTAGATAGTGAAGAAATCCACGGCCTTGCTTGGAAGGCCTTTGAGGAAGGAACCAAAGTTGCAAAGGAGCTAAAACTTTACGGCGCGGGTCAGGACCTCCTTTCAGACTCTTTTAGTGGAAACGTAAAGGGTTTAGGGCCCGGTGTTGCGGAGATGGAGTTTGAGGAAAGACCCTCAGAGCCGGTGGTAGTCTTCTTTGCGGACAAAACCTCACCCTCCGCTTGGAACTTACCCCTTTATGAGATGTTTGCGGACCCTATGAACACCGCAGGACTTGTTATAGACCCTAAGATGCACGAAGGTTTTAGTTTTGAAGTCTTAGACGTTTATTCTGGGAAGGCGGTAAAGGTAAGGACTCCCGAAGAGCTCTACGACCTCTTAGCTCTGATAGGCTCTGTAAGTAAGTATGTAATAAAGAACGTTTATAGGAACTACGATGGGGAAATTGCAGCGACCGCATCAACCCAAAGGCTTTCCCTGATTGCGGGTAAGTATGTTGGAAAGGACGACCCGGTTATGATAGTAAGGGCTCAAAGTGGCTTTCCCGCTGTTGGAGAAATCTTAGAGCCCTTTGCAAGGCCTTGGATAGTAGAGGGTTGGATGAGGGGCTCTCACAACGGACCCTTAATGCCTACCTCCTTTAAGGATGCAAGGCCTTCAAGGTTTGACGGACCTCCGAGGGTAATAGCAGCTGGCTATCAGGTTTGCCAAGGAAAGCTTATTGGTCCCAACGACCTCTTTGACGACCCAGCCTTTGATTATGCAAGGGAGGAAGCAAACAAAGTAGCAAACATACTGAGGAGACAAGGTATCTTTGAACCCCACCGCTTACCCTCCGAGGAGATGGAATACACCTCCTTGCCCAAGGTCCTCAAAAAGCTTGAAAACAGATTCTACGACCCAGAGGAAGTGAAGGGACAGATAAAGGGAGAGGTGGAAAAGGGAGATATGGACTGAGGTGTCAAAGGCTATACTCCTTTTAGAGGACGGGACTTACTTTGTTGGGAAAAGTTTTGGTGCGGAAGGGGAGGTAGGGGGTGAGCTAATCTTTAACACTTCCTTGACCGGCTATCAGGAAATCCTTACAGACCCTTCCTACAAGGGTCAGATTGTTGTAATGACCTACACCCAGATAGGGAACTACGGAGTAAATGAAGAGGACTTTGAATCTAAAAGGGTCTGGGTTTCTGGCTTTGTGGTTAAGGAATACTTTGACTTTTACTCCAACTGGAGGGCCAAGAAGAGCCTGGGTGAATTTTTAAGGGAGCATTCGGTAGTGGGTATAAGTGGAGTGGATACGAGGGCCTTGGTTAGGAAGATAAGGGAAAGGGGAGTAATGAGGGGAATAATTTCCACCTTAGACTTAAACCCAAAGAGCTTATACGAGAAGGTAAAAAGGATTCCCGACATATCGGAGCAGGACTTGGTAGAAAGGGTTTCCACCAAAGAGGGCTACTGGTTTTCAAGGGAAGGTGAGACCTTAGTTTTAATCATAGACTTTGGAGTAAAGACTAACATCCTTAGGAAGTTTAAGGAGTTAAACTGTAAAGTCTTCGTTTCACCCTACAACAGAGGGTTAGAATATTATAAGAAACTAAAACCTGACCTGGTCTTCCTTTCCAACGGTCCCGGAGACCCAGCAAGGGTTTATGAAGGTATAAAGCTGGTAAGGGAATTAAAGGGTAAGGTCCCAATAGGTGGAATATGCTTAGGCCACCAGATAATAGGTATATCTTTGGGAGGTAAGACCTACAAACTAAAATTTGGCCACCATGGGGGAAACCATCCCGTTAAGGACCTAAGAACTGGAAAGATACACATAACCGCCCAAAACCACAACTTTGCCTTAAAAAGTGACTCTTTGCCAAAAGGTGTAGAAGTTAGCCATATAAATCTCTTGGATAACACCGTAGAGGGTATAATTTCTGAAAAATTTAGGATTTTCAGCGTCCAGTTTCATCCCGAAAACTCTCCTGGACCCCACGACTGCTATTACATATTTAAAGATTTTTTAAAGTTGTGCGGATGAGGGAATTAGTCTTTTTATCTTTAAGTGAGGAGGACATCAAATTCTATAGGGAAAACTTAAAGGGTAAAGACATAAACCTTCGTTTATTTAAGGAAAATTTGGAGGAGGTTTTGGAAGATATTTTGGATGCAGAATTTTTATGCGTTTTCGTTGTGGATAAATTAACTGAAAGGGTTTTGGAAAAGTTTAAAAACCTATCTTACATACACACCCGCTCGGTAGGTTTTGACCACATAGACCTTCAATATTGTAAAAGGAAAGGAATAAAGGTTAGCCACATCCCCTCCTATTCACCCTCTGCAATCGCCCAGCATACCCTATCTATGATGCTCTATCTAATTAGAAAGTTGGGATATATTGAAGAAAATGTAAAAAAGATAGACTTTTCCCACAGCAAGAGCCTATTGGCAAAGAACTTAGAGGATTTAACCGTAGGTGTAATAGGGACAGGAAGAATAGGCTCAGCCTTTGCTAGATACTGTCTTAAACTCAATATGAAGGTTTTAGCCTACGACCTAAAAGTGAATGAAGAGCTAAAAAGAGAAGGCGTAACTTATACTTCCCTTGAAGAATTACTTAAAGAAAGCGACGTAATATCTCTCCACGTTCCTTACAATCCCAGCACGCACCACCTAATAGATGAAAAAAGTATAAAACTTATGAAGGATGGGGTAATACTCTTAAATACTTCAAGGGGTAAAGTGGTTGATACAGATGCTCTCTACAAGAGCTTTAAGGAAGGTAAGTTCTCAGGCTTAGGGTTAGACGTTTTTGAGGATGAAGAAATTCTCATACTAAAAGGATACGCCAAGGGTAGGTCCTCAGACAAGGTTTTGAAAATCTTAGAAATGTCAGAATACCCTAACGTTTTAATAACTCCCCATATAGCATACTTTACGGAATCCGCAGTAAAGAAAATAAGGGAAGTTACCTTAAAGGTAGTTAAAGGCTTTATGAAGGGGAAGCTATCAGAAATTAAGGATTTAATCTTGTGCTAAATGGGATACAGCCTTAGGTCTTGACAAAAGCAAAAATTTGGCTATAATATATATAGTGAATTAGGTCCTTGGCTCCTTGGCAATTGAATAGGGGACAGGCTCTCCCAAAGGGCTCCCGTTGAAGTTTCTTTGAAGAGTTTGATCCTGGCTCAGCGCGAACGCTGGCGGTGCGCCTAACACA
>WFPT01000093.1 GCA_015487365.1 Aquificaceae bacterium | reverse complement strand
GTTATAGGTAAAGTCCTTTGGAAACTGAAAGAGGATTCCTAAGAGCTTTTGTCCTTCCATTAAAGGTGAAATTCCCTCTAAGAATTTTTGGGCATCTTCCTTTGAAAACCTCCTTATGTGGGTAAATAGCCTGTTGGCTTTAACGGAAAACCTTAACCTTTTAGCCTTACTTAAAAAGTTTAAAAACCTATCCCTTGAAGGGAAACGGTAGAAGGTGTAGTTTATCTCAACCACCTCAAAGAACCTTGAATAATAGCTTAAAAATTCCCCCTCCTTTAAGTTGCTCGGGTAGAAAAAACCCTTCCAATCCCTGTAAGAAAATCCCGCAAGTCCTATTAAGGGTTTTAGTCTATCCAATAGTTAGGTGCTTCCTTGGTTATCTGAACATCATGAACGTGGGATTCCCTATAACCGGAGAGGGTAATCCTTACAAACCTTGCCTTTTCCTTTAACTCCTTAATGTTTTTTGCCCCCACATAACCCATACCGGCCCTTATTCCCCCCACCAACTGAAAGACTACATCCCTCAGCTTACCCTTGTAGGGAACCCTTCCCTCTATACCTTCGGGAACGAACTTTTCCATCCCCTCCTGTGAATACCTGTCCAGGGAGTGCCTGCTGACCATAGCACCCAAGGAGCCCATCCCCCTGTAAGTTTTGTAGGCCCTACCCTGATAGTAAATGGTTTCCCCCGGAGACTCCTCCGTGCCCGCCAAAAGGCTTCCGAGCATTACCGCATCCGCTCCCATCGCCAAGGCCTTGACTATGTCCCCCGAATACCTTATACCTCCGTCCGCTATAATTGGAACTCCGTATTCCTTGGCAACCTCGTAGCACCACTTTATCGCGGTAAGCTGTGGAACTCCTACCCCCGCGACTATCCTCGTTGTGCATATAGAGCCGGGACCAACTCCAACCTTTATGGCATCCGCCCCAGCTTCTATTAGGTCCCTTGCTCCCTCCTTGGTGGCCACATTACCCGCTACCACTTGAAGCTCTGGAAACTCCCCCTTTATCTTTTCCAAGGTTTGTAATACCCTCTTAGAATGCCCATGAGCTGTATCTATTACTATAACGTCCACACCTACCGAGACCAAGGCCCTAACCCTCTCTAAGGTATCCTTGGAAGTTCCCACCGCTGCACCTACCCTGAGCCTACCAAGCTCGTCCTTACAGGCGTTTGGGTATTTCTTTCTCTTTACTATGTCCTTTATGGTAATCAGTCCCCTAATTTTGCCGTCTCCATCTACGATAGGTAGCTTTTCTATCTTATACTTTTGGAAGATTTCCTCCGCTTCCTCTAAGGTTATACCCTCCTTTGCGGTTATTAGGTTTTCCTTTGTCATAAAAAGGGAAACGGGCTTTTCATAGTCCTGAGCCTTTAAAAACCTCAAATCCCTGTTGGTAATTATTCCAACCAGTTTTCCGTTTTCATCTACAACCGGGAGACCCGAGATTTTAAACCTTTCCATCAGTTTTAGGGCCTCCCTCACCTTTGTTTGAGGCTTTACCACCACCGGGTTTAAAATCATTCCACTTTCAGACTTTTTAACCCTTTCCACTTCCAAGGCCTGCTCTTCAATGGTCAAATTCCTGTGGATTATGCCTATTCCCCCTTCCCTTGCAAGGGCAACGGCCAAGCGGGACTCGGTTACCGTATCCATGGCTGCGGAAACTATGGGTATGTTGAGTTTTATCCTCTTGGTGAGGTAGGTGGAAACATCCACCTCCGCGGGACTAACCTCAGAATAACCTGGCAGTATTAAAACATCGTCAAAGGTAAGTGCAATTTCCATATATTAAAATTTAAGCCCCAATCGGTCTATGACGGAGGTTTTAAAATTTCAGCTATCCTTGGATAAATTACATCTAAGGAGATGACCTTAAAGGAGGCGGAGTTAGGTGAGGAGCTAAGGGTAGTAAAGGTTGAGCCTACCTTGAAAAGGTTTAAAGCCTTGGGGCTCAGGGAAGGGAAGAGGGT
Source organism: Aquificaceae bacterium (assembly GCA_015487365.1). Lineage (GTDB taxonomy): Bacteria > Aquificota > Aquificia > Aquificales > Aquificaceae > S012-77. The sequence continues at coordinate 8,062 of WFPT01000093.1, read as the reverse complement.
TGTTGTGTTGCAGAGGCTTGGTAGGAACCTACTTATAAGGGTTGGGAGGGGAAAGTATGCCATAGACGTTAGGTTGGCAAAACTGATAAAGGTTAAAAGATGAAGGTGGTCTTTGTAGGTAACCCTAATGTGGGTAAGACTACCCTTATAAACAAACTCTCGGGTGGAAACTTAAAGGTGGGAAACTGGGCTGGGACTACCTTGGAAAGACTTGAAGCTTCTTTAAAGCTTAACGGAAAGGAATTAAAGCTAATAGACTTACCGGGAGTATATTCCTTAGAAGGTGAGGGAGAGGCGGAAAGGGTTTGTAGGGAATTTTTAAATTCGGGTGAATACGACCTGATAGTAAATGTTTTAGACTCTACCCAGCTGGAAAGGGACCTTTATTTAACCACCCAGCTCCTTTATCTGAAAAAGCCCATAGTTTTGGTCCTAAATATGATTGACGTTGCTAAAAGTAGGGGAATTAAAATAAACGACAGGCTACTTTCAGAAATCTTAGGCCTTCCCGTTTTAAAGGTCAGTGGTAGGACGGGCTATAATTTAAAAGAGCTTCTAAACCTTATACTGAAACCTCCGAGGAGGGGGAGGTTCTTTAACCTTGAAGGCGAGGAAAATAAGTTTAGATTCGTTGAAAGAATTTACAGGGAAGTGGTTAAAGAGGAAAGAAATTTGGAAGGGGAGGCTCTGGACAGGGTATTCCTAAATCCCTTCTTAGGTCTTTTTTCCTTTACCCTCTTACTCCTCCTATCCTTTAAAATCATAGTGGCCCTTTCTACCCCCCTCATAGACTTTTTAAGCTGGCTCTTTACGGACTACCTAACCTACTACACCAACTGGGGATTCCTCAGGGCTATCCTGTCGGGAGTAGGCTTTGCCCTCAGCTTTATCCCCATAATATTTTTAACCACCCTTTTCATCTCCCTGTTAGAAATGTCTGGAATTATACCGAGGTTGGCATACCTCTTTGACAGCTTTATGCACCGCCTGGGTATTCACGGTAGCTCCGTTTTACCCATGCTCCTTGCCTTTGGCTGTAACGTTCCCGCAATCCTGAGCGCCAAAATCGTTGGAGGTAAGAGGGAAAGGCTAATAACCGTTTTAATGATACCCTTTGTAAGTTGCTCCGCAAGGTTCGTAGTCTTTTCTTCTTTATCGGTCCTCTTCTTTGAAAGGCCCGAAATAGTTTTAACCTCTTTATACCTTTTAGGAATAGGCTTCGCCCTCCTTACGGGCTTTTTACTGAATAAAATCTGGAAGGGAAAGCTTGAACCCTTCTTTATGGAAATCCCCCCCTACCGAATACCGGACCTAAAACTCTCTTTAAGGCTCTCTTTATACCACACCAAAAACTTCTTAAAGTTTGCAGGAAGCGTTATATTCCTAATTTCCCTAATCCTCTACTCCCTTATGGAAATACCTAACGGCAGGGTTGAGGATTCTTTGCTCAGGAGGCTCGGTGAGGGTCTTACCTTCCTCTTTGAGCCTATCGGCCTTGACGATTGGAGAATAACCACCGCCCTAATTCCCGCCCTCCTCACCAGAGAGACAATCCCTGGGACCCTTGGAGTCCTCTTTTCACAGGGTGAGAGGCCTAAGCCCAGGGGCTTGAAGGATGAGCTTATAAATACCCTAAAAGGTATGGCCTTTAACCTTGTGAGCTTTAAAGCCCCCCTTGAAAGTTCTATAACCAAGGAGGTTAGAAAGGCCCTCAGTCCTAAGAAGGCCCTCTCCTTTATGCTCTTTATACTCCTTTACACCTCCTGCCTTGCCACCATTACGACAATGGCAAAGCTTTTGGGCTGGAAGGTCTCCCTCCTCTTCTTCCTCTACTCCTTCATCTTAGGCTACGGGGTTTCCTTTACCTACTACAACCTCATCCCCTAAACCTGATTTTGCTTATGGTCTAAGTTTTAAAGGGGATTAAATTAGTTTCATAGAAAAAATTCAAAGGAGGTGGGAGAGATGTTTGAATACAACGAGAAGGTTTTAGACCACTTCTTGCATCCAAGGAACGTGGGAGTTTTAGAGGATGCCAACGGTGTAGGACAGTGCGGTAATCCAGCCTGTGGGGACGCTATGCTCTTTACCATAAAGGTAAATCCTGAAAACGACGTAATAGAGGACGTTAGGTTTAAGACCTTTGGCTGTGGCTCCGCAATAGCGGTCTCTTCTATGCTCACGGAGATGGTAAAGGGAAAGCCCATAAGCTATGCCCTAAAACTGACCTACAAGGACATATTTGAAGAGCTTGGAGGATTACCCCCTCAGAAGATACACTGCACCAACTTGGGCCTTGAAACCTTGCATGTGGCCATAAAGGATTACCTGATGAAGCAGGGGAGGGTTGAGGAAGCTTCAAAGATACCAGACTGCTACGAAAAGGAAGAGAAGGAGGAAAACAGGGAGTTTGAATTCCTCTCAAATGTATAGGGCAAAGGCCTTGGCCCTCCTTTCGGGGGGCCTTGACTCTATGCTATCCGCCCTCTTGATAAAGGAGCAGGGAGTTTATGTAAAGGGAATTCACTTTTACACGGGTTTTTGCATAACCGAGCACAAGAGGAGGTTAGGCCTTTCCAACAAGGCAAACCCTGCCATAAAGAGTGCCTCCCAAATAGGTGTTCCCATAGAAATAATTGACATTTCCAAGGAGTATTTAAAGGTGGTCCTAAACCCAAAGTTTGGTTATGGAAAAAACGTAAATCCCTGCATAGATTGTAGGATTTTGATGCTAAAGAAGGCAAAAGAGATTATGCAAAAGGAAGGCTATGACTTCATAATAACCGGGGAGGTGGTCTATCAAAGGCCCATGTCCCAAACCCCCAGCAGGTTAAAACTGATAGAGAGGGAGGCTGGACTTGAAGGGTTAATTTTAAGGCCACTTTCTGCAAAGGTCCTACCTCCCACCATACCGGAGATGAAGGGTTTAGTTGATAGAGAAAAGCTCTTAGGTATAAGGGGAAGGGGGAGGAAGGTCCAGATAGAATTGGCAAAAAGGTATAACCTTGAATACGAGCAACCCGCAGGTGGCTGTTGCTATCTAACGGATGAAAACTACGCTTTTAGGTTTAAAGAGGTCTTTTCCTTTGAAGGGAGGGTGGATGAGGACGACCTCCACCTCTTTATGGTGGGAAGACACGTAAGGCTAAAAGGTGGAACAAGGGTAATAATGGCAAGGAGTTTGGGGGAGAAGAATTACCTTATGGGCTTTAAAGGTAGGTTTGACCATGCCCTAAAAGAGGACCATCCCTTTGCCTTTGCCCTTTTGAGGAATACCAAGGAGGAGGACCTAAAAGAGGTTGCAAACCTTATGTGTAGGTATTACGGTAAGAGGGAGGGTAAGGTAAAGATTAACTTCAAGGGTAAAACCTTAGAGCTCCTTGGCCATCCTCAGCCAAAGGAATACAAGCTTTTGGTAAAGTCGGGAGGTTAGGTATGAAGGACATAAAGGCGGATGTGGTCCATGACGTTTGTGGGACCTTCTGTCCCATTCCCATTTCCGAAACCGCAAACCAGATAAAGAAGATGAAAATAGGACAGGTTTTAGAGCTCATAGCGGACGACCCGGGAGTGGTTGAAGATATACCCGCTTGGTGTAAGGCAACGGGACAGGAGTTTTTGGGTATGTATGAAGAGGAGGGGGAATATCACCTCTTTATAAGGAAGGTTAGGGAGCTAAAATGAAAAGGAGCTTTAAACTTTCTTTGGAAATGCCCCTCTCTGAGCTCCTAAAAAACTGTAAAGAGTCTAAGGATATACTCTTTGAATTCGGCCTTAAGGAATACCAAGACATTTTGGACGTAATATCCCCCAAGTTGAGCCTTTCGGGGGCCTTTAAACTTTTAGAACTTTCGGAGGAAGAAATTAGCGAGGTTTGGACCAGATTACAAAAAAGTTGTTATAGAGGAGGTAAAAGTTATGGGTGAAAGGGAAAGGGAAGTGGAGGAGGTTTTAGAAAGGATTAGGCCTGCCCTTAAACATCACCAAGGGGACCTAAAACTCGTTAAGGTGGAAGGGGATTTGGTGTTTTTAAGGTTTGAGGGAGGATGCTCTGATTGTCCGGTGGTGGATACCTCCTTAAAGGAAGTGGTAGGTATAGCCTTAAAGGGTAATCTACCTTGGGTAAAGGATGTTAAAATCGTAAGTTATGCCCCTGGTTTCGGGGAAAGCTCTTTATGAGGTAGCAAACCGGTATAACTTTGCAATCTGTGGCTTTAACGTAAATAACTTAGAAACCTTAAAGGCGGTCTTAGAGGTTGCCCAAGAGCTAAACTCCCCCATCTTCTTACAGACCTCCCCAAAGGCTATAAAGTATATGGGGGAAAACTTTGTAAAACTTTTAAAGGATTACTTAAAGGACTCTACCGTTCCCGTAGCTTTACACCTGGACCACGGTAAGAGTCTAAAAGATGTCCTCTTTGCCCTAAGGGTAGGCTATACCTCGGTAATGATAGATGCCTCCGACAAAAGTTTTGAAGAAAACGTCAGGATTACCCAGGAGGTGGTTTCCCTCTGTCTTCCCTTAGGGGTTTCCGTGGAGGCGGAGCTGGGGGTTTTAAGGGAAGGTAGTTATACCGAGCCTGAGCTTGCAAAAGAATTTATACTAAAAACTGGTGTTGATGCCTTGGCGGTAGCGGTTGGGACTTCCCACGGAGCTTACAAGTTTAAGGGAGAGCCCAAATTAAACTTTAAGGTTTTAGAGGAGATTAAGCTAAGGACTAGGGCACCCCTGGTTTTACACGGGGCCTCCTCCGTTTATAAGGACTTAAAAGATTGTTTAAACTTAGAAGAGGCTGTGGGTGTTCCCGAGGAGGAGTTGAGGGAGGCAATAAGACTTGGAATAAACAAGATAAACACGGATACGGACCTTAGGATGGCCTTTTTGTGCGCTCTGAGGGAATACCTAAATAAAAATCCTAAGGAGATTGATTACAGGAAACACCTCCTTCATGCAACCAATAGGGTAAAGGAAGTGGTAAGGAGGAGAATCCTTTTAAGTGGTAGTGAAGGTAAGGCCTCCCTCTTTTAGCCGGCGGTGGGATTCGAACCCACGACCTCAGGCTTACGAAGCCCGCGCTCTAACCCCTGAGCTACGCCGGCTTATATAATAAATTATACGATGAAAAGGGAAGAGATTGTAAAAAAGCTTTTGAAAGAGAGTGAGGAGTTTAGAAGGATGAAAGAAAGGCACGAGGAGCTTGACAAGGAGATTAAAAAGTTAGAAAAGCACTTCCCCATGACCTTGGACCTCCAAATGGAAATAGAAAAAAAGAAGAAGGAAAAGCTCCTTTTAAAGGACAAGATGGAGGAGATGATAAGAAGGTATGAAAAAGCTTGAAGAAATATTTGAATATCTCCTTTGGAAGAGTAGGCTTTTTGTAATCCTTGCGGTAATTTCCAGCATAGTTGGGGCAATTTTATTGCTTATTGTTGGGACCGTTTTAATCTTTAAACTTACCAAAGAGTTCTTCTTCTACATAAGGTATCAGACCCTCTTTGACGAGTTTATGCTAACTACCGTTACCTACGTAATTTCAGCGGTTGATATTTTCCTGATTTCAACGATTCTCTTCATCTTCGGTTTTGGTATTTACGAGTTGTTCGTTAGTAAAATAGACGTTGCGGAGAAGGACGAGGCAAACCCTAAACTCTTAATAATCAAAAACCTTGACCAATTGAAGGGAAAACTGGGAAAAGTTGTAATAATGGTTTTAATCGTTTCCTTCTTCAAGTTGGCCCTAAAAACCCAATACTCTTCACCAAAGGACCTGCTCTTCCTATCGGGTGGGATACTGCTAATTTCTTTGGCCTTCTTCTTTATAAGTAAAACCCAAGAAAAATAACATAGAGCCCCTTTTAGTCTCAGGCCTACTTAAATTATATTTAAGTGAAGGAGACTGAGCTTCCTTACGATGAGCTTGCGGAGAGGACCGTCCTTGGAAGCTTAATAAAAAATCCAGACTTTATACCGGAGGTCCTTGAAGTTTTAAGGGAGGAAGACTTCTTTGACAAAAGGCACAGGGGTCTCTTTAAGGTCCTTGTAAAGCTTTACGAGGACAAGGGTAGCGCCTGGGACGAGCCCATACTTAGGTCCTATCTAAGGAGGGAGGGTTTGGAGGATGAGATTCCCATGTCCTTTATTATGGCCCTGGTGGAAATGGATGCGGTTGAGGACAAAACCTTACTTATGGAAAACGTAAGGACGGTAAAGGACTATTCAGACCTTAGAAGACTTCTAATTTTATCTACGGAGGTGGAAAACTCCATAAGGGAGGGAAAGGAGGTTTCCTCGGTTTTAAACCTCTTAAAGAGCAAGTTGGAGGAGCTTGAAGAGAGGAGGTCAAGGGGTGAGGTTTGTAGGATAGACGAGGTGGTGGATAAGGTTTTAAAGATTGTTGAAGATTACAGGAACAGGGAGACACTGGTAAGTGGTTTGCCCACGGGCTTTGTGGAGCTTGACAGACTAACCAGCGGTTTTCACGAGGGGGACTTTGTGGTTATTGCGGGTAGGCCTGGTATGGGTAAGACCTCCTTTATGCTCTCTATTGCCCTAAACCTTTTAAGGGAAAGGGGGGAGCCCGTTTTAATCTTTTCCCTGGAAATGCCCAAGGAGCAACTTACTTTAAGGCTCCTTTCCATGCTCTCTGGAATACCCCTAACTCACCTAAGGAGTGGAAACCTGACCGATGAGCAGTTTGACAAGCTCTTGGAAGCGGGTGAAGAACTATCCCAATACCCCCTCTTTATAGACGACAGCCCCTCCCTAAACTCTTTGGAGCTTAGACTTAAAGCTAAGCAACTTAAAAAGGAGGAAGGTATAAAGGTCCTATTCCTTGATTACCTACAACTCCTCAGGCCTCCCCAGAGTAGGGGTTCAAGGCAAGAGGAGGTTGCGGAAGTCAGTAGGAGTTTAAAGGCAACCGCAAAGGAGTTATCCTTACCCGTAGTAGCCCTGGCCCAACTTTCAAGGCAGGTGGAGCAGAGAACGGAGAAAAAACCTCAGCTTGCGGACCTTAGGGAAAGTGGCCAGATAGAGCAGGATGCGGACCTGATTATATTCCTACACAGGCCAGAATACTACAAGAAAAACCCCTCCCCCGAAGAAATAGGTAAAGTTCAGGTGATAGTGGCAAAGCAGAGGAACGGGCCTACCGACACCATAACCTTAAAGTTTGAAAAGGAGCTAACCGCTTTCAGGGAGCTCTCCCAGCTGGAAAGGGAGGAGGAAGAGGAGAGGGAAGTACCTCCCCCCGACGATTTTAGCGACATAAGTGGGGAGTTTTGAGGGGTGTAAAGTTTTTAGGTAGCTTTGAAAGGGAATTTCCCAACGAAAGGAGACCCGAGTTCGTATTCGTGGGCCGTTCAAACGTAGGTAAGTCCTCCCTAATAAACTTAATAACGGGCCAGAAGGTGGCCAAGGTCAGCAAGGAGCCGGGGAGGACCAGGAGGATTAACTACTTCCTCTTTAAGGGAGTTTACCTTGTTGATGTCCCCGGTTACGGTTTTGCTAAGGTTTCAAAGGAAGAAAGGAACAGGTGGAAGGAGATGATGGAAAACTACTTTTACCTACGTAAGGATAGGATAAGTTGCGTTTTCTTGTTAATAGATGCGAAGGTAGGGCCTACCCCTTTGGATGAAAAGATGATAGAATTTTTAAGATACCTTGGCTTAAACTTTGTGATACTTTTAACGAAAGTTGATAAAGTAAAGCGGAGGGAGTTAGGGGAAACCTTAAAAAGATTAAAGGGTTTTAGGGTAATCCTAACATCCGCAAGGGAGGGTAAGGGGAAGGGTGAAATTTTAAAGGAGATGAAGCTATGGGAAGACTCTTTGCCCTAATACTTTCCCTCCTCATAAACTACCTTCTGGTTTATACCCTTGGCCAATTCCTGAGCCTAAAAAAACAAAAAGAAAACTTTAAGCTCATCAAGGTTTATGTATTAAAGGAAAGGAGGAAGAAAATTGCAAAGGAGGAAGATTTTTTGGAGTTAATGGAAAGAGAGGCTGAGGAATTAATCTTCAAAAGGGGTAAAGAAAGGGTAAAAAGGATAAACTTTACCCT
>WFPT01000092.1 GCA_015487365.1 Aquificaceae bacterium | reverse complement strand
GGGCTTTATGGTTGAGCCCACCTCGTAAATCCTTTGGAAGGCCAAAAGCCTAAAATCTTCCTGCTTATACCTTTGGTAACTTTGGGGGTCAAAGTCTGGGTAGTTGGAGAGGGCCAAAATACTACCGTCCTTTAAGGAAAAGAGGAGTATTACTACCCCCTTAGGTTTAAACCTCTTTACGATTTTTCTCTTTATGTCCTCGGTAATCCTTAAAAGCCTTAAATCTAAGCTTAGGTATGCCCTCGGTAGGGAATAATCCTTTACCTCCACCCTTAAAACTTTGTTCCTTAAAAGGACAAGCCTCTCCCTCCCATAACCTAAGTATTTATTCAGCATAAACTCTAAACCTTCAAGCCCGTAGCTATCGTAGTCCCTAACAAAACCCAAGAGGTTGGAGAGCATCCTCTTGTAGGGGTAATACCTTTTACTGGTGTAGTAGTAGTTGATGAAGGAGCTCAGATTTAGACTTATGATTAAAGCCTTTAACCTTTTTTCTAAGCTTTGGCTTATTCCCCTTGCCAGTATTACGTAATCCTTTTTTTCCCTTAACCTTTTTAGGAGCTCCCTTTCCCTTACCTTAATCAACCTACTGAGGGCCCTTGCAAGGGCCAACCTTTTGGACTCGCTTAACATATAGGGTTTGTATGCGTAAAGGTCTAAGGTTGGAAGGGAGAGGGCCAAAACCTCCCCATTCCTATCGTAAATTAAACCCCTAACCTTTGGAACGAAAACTTCTTTTAGCTCCCTCCTCCTTACCACGCAGGAGTAACCGCACCAATTCAGGTAGAGGGAGTAAATTAAAAAAAATAGGTTTGTAAAGAGTAAAAGGAAGAAGAGGAGGAAGAACCTCCTTTCCATTTAACCACTTTTAAACTTTTTTAAAAATTCCTCAAACTCGGGTAGGGGGACGTTAGGGACTGCATTTATAAGATAACTGGCCCTATAACCCCTCCTAAACCTTTCCAAACCACATATTGCTATCATAACCGCATTATCCGTTGAGTATTTTCTGCTGGGTATAAATAGCTCAAAGCCCTCCTCCTTACTTTTTCTTAGGAAAAATTCCCTAAGGTAGGAGTTTGCGGAAACCCCACCTACCAGGCAAACCCTTCTTATTTTAGTTAGCTCCATGGCCCTTTCAACCTTCTCGTATAAAAATTCCACCACCACCCTTTGAAAGGAGGCGAGGGCATCCTCTTTACTTACCCCCTCCTCTTTTAGCTTTTTAAAGTAGGTTTTTAAACCGCTGAAAGAAAAGTTGAGGCCCTTTACCCTTGGCTTTGGAACCTTTAAGTTTGGGTTTCCTCTTTTGGCAACTTCCTCTATCTTTGGCCCCGCGGGGTAGGGTATTCCAAAGAGCCTTCCCACCTTGTCAAAGCACTCACCCACCGCATCGTCTAAAGTCTGACCCAAAAGCTCGTAATTGCCAAAGTCTAAAACCTTGTAAATTTCCGTATGGCCCCCCGAAATTACCAAAGATAGGAAGGGAAACTCTACCTCCTCTTCTAAAAAAACGGAGAATATGTGTCCTTCTATGTGATGGACGGGGACTAAGGGTTTTTTTAGGGTGTATGCCAAGGCCTTTGCAAAGGAAACCCCTACCACCAAGGATAGTATAAGTCCCGGGGTGAGGGTAAAGGAGATAAAGTCTATGTCTTTTAGGTTGAAGTTGGTCCTTTTTAAGAGCAAATCAAGGAGGATGGGTAAATTTTTGGTGTGCTCCCTTGCACTGAGCTCGGGAACTACACCACCGTATTGGGAGTGGATTTCCTGACTCAGTAAGACCTCTCCAACAATCCCCTCCTCTGAGTATAGGCATAGGGCTGTCTCGTCGCAGGAGGTTTCCACCGCAAGGGTTATCAAGACTTATTCGGAGGGGGTGGGATTCGAACCCACGGCAGGGACAGAGCCCTGCAAGGGATTTCAAATCCCCCGCGTTAGTCCGCTCCGCCACCCCGCCTCAGTTAGAATTATAGGCATGCGAAGCATGACAGGTTTTGGCAAAGGGGAGTATGGAGATGAGGAGTGGAGGGTGGT
>WFPT01000091.1 GCA_015487365.1 Aquificaceae bacterium | reverse complement strand
GGTTAAAGGGGAGCAAAAATCAGAGGGGGGAATTTTAAGGCTACAAAACTTTGGGGTTGTTTCCTACAAGGTTAAGAGGAGGAGACTTTTGAAGGAATACACCTTCTTTGGTCAGGTCCTCCCAGCCCAAGACCAAATCTATCAGATAACCGTAAGGTTCTCAGGCTGGGTTTTAGACACCTTCTCCACCTACGAGGGTATGCTCGTAAAAAAGGGTCAGAGACTCTTAAAGGTCCTATCCCCCGAGGTGGAGGTTGCCAAGAAGGAGCTAAAAATTGCAAAGGAGATGGGGAATGAGGAGCTTATAAATTCTGCAAGGGAAAAGCTCAGGTATTTAAAGAGTAAGGGCTTAGTTCTTTCACCCGTAGAGGGGGTAATCCTTAAAAAGGAAACCGAGGAGGGGGGATACGTAAGGGAGGGTCAGGTAATATACGAGATTGCACCCTTAAACAGGGTTTGGGTAGTCTTTTACGCACCACCCTCTTTAAAGGTTAAAAGGGGTGAGGAAGTCCTAATAGAGCCAGAGGGCGTCCCAAAGGTTTTAAAGGGTAAAGTGGATTACGTATTCCCAACGAGCGATAGGAGCAGGACCCAGAGGGTAAGGGTAGTAGTCCATAACGAAAGAAACCTCCTTTTCTTTGGACAGCTAGTTAAGGCGGTATTGGTAAAGGACTACGGAAAGGTCTTAGCGGTTCCCAAATCCGCGGTTATAGACACGGGTAAAAGGACTTACGTGTATATAGACTTAGGGGATGGGACCTACGCCCTTAGAGAAGTCCTCTTGGGTAGGGAAGGGGAGGACTTTTACGAGGTTTTAAGGGGCTTAAAGGAGGGAGAGAGGGTTGTCTTAAAGGGAAACTTCCTAATAGATGCGGAAGCGAGGTTAAGGGGGTTGCTTAAATGAAGGTGGAAGCCCTTTTAAGGTATAGGTTCTTGGTCTTAGTCCTTTTAGCCTTTTTAACCTTTTACGGTTACAACTCCTTGAAAAACACACCCCTGGACGCTATACCGGACCTTTCACCCACTCAGGTAATCATTTACTCCAAGTGGATAGGCCAAAGTCCCAGTGTAATTGAAGACCAGCTAACCTATCCCTTAGTCTCCTACATGCTGGGTGTCCCAAAGGTTAAGACGGTTAGGGGTTATTCCACCTCCGACTTCTCCCTGGTCTTTGTAATCTTTGAAGATGGGACGGACCCCTACTGGGCAAGGAGTAGGGTCTTGGAAAAACTTTCCAGCGTAAGGAACCAACTGCCAAGGGATGCGGAAATAGAAATAGGGCCCGATGCAACGGGGGTGGGCTGGGTTTATATGTATGCTCTGGTTTCAAAGAGGAGGACTTTGGACGAGCTTTGGAGCCTTCAAAACTTTTACGTAAAGTATGCCCTCCTTTCGGTGGATGGAGTTGCGGAGGTTGCCTCCATCGGTGGATTTGAAAAGGAGCTGAGGGTAATACTTATACCCCAAAAGCTATACTATTACGGCATAACCTTAAAGGACGTAATAAACGCCATAAGGGACAGCAACCTGGAAGTTGGGGGAAAGTATTTGGAAGTTTCGGAGAGGGAATACCTGATAAGGTTTAGGGGCTACATAAAGAGTAAGAAGGACTTAGAGGAGGTGGTCGTAAAGGAGGTTAAGGGAAAGCCTATAACCATTAAGGATATAGCAAAGGTAGTCTGGCTCCCCTCTTACAGGATGGGGGTCGGAGACCTAAACGGTCAGGGGGATACGGTAGCTGGAATAGTTATAATGAGGTACGGGGAAAACGCTTATCAGGTTATAAAGAGGGTTAAAGAAAAGCTTAAAGAGGTAAAAAGGGGCCTACCAAAGGACGTAAAGCTTATAACGGTTTACGACAGGTCCTACCTTATTGAAAGGTCCGTAGATAACTTAAAGGAAAAGATTTTGGAAGAAAGCCTCCTGGTAATACTTATAATAAGCATCTTCCTTTTACACCCCCAAAGCTCCCTTGTCGTTATAATCTTCCTAATAGTCTCCCTACTTTTAACCTTTTCCCTCATGCTACACCTGAAAATAACCTCAAACATTATGTCCTTAGGGGGTATAGCTATTGCCATAGGGACTATGGTTGATGCGGGTATAGTTTTAATAGAGGGCATTCACAAAAAGCTTGAAGAGGGTAAGGGTTTAAAGGAGGCCATAGTTCAATCCACCCAAGAGGTAGGAAAGCCCATATTCTTTGCCCTTCTGATAGTGGCGGTTTCCTTTTTACCTCTCCTGGCCTTAAAGGGTCAGGCGGGTAAGCTCTTTAAACCTTTGGTTATTACCAAAACCCTTTCTATGCTCTGTGCCTCCGCCCTATCCCTCATTTTAGTCCCAGTTCTCTCCTACTACCTTATAAGGGGAAAACCCTTAGGG
>WFPT01000090.1 GCA_015487365.1 Aquificaceae bacterium | reverse complement strand
TTTTCTTAGTAAGAGACCTTTTAATTGTGCTGGGAGGAGGCCTTTTAAAGTATGAGATGGGTGAGGTTCCCCCTCCCTCAAAACTTGGAAAGGTAACCACCTTCTTCCTCTTTACCACCGTATTCTTTGGATACCTCCTGAACTACTACGAGCATCCCCTTATAGGCTTTGCCTTAAAGGCCCTTTACGTTAGCTCCCTCTCCTTGGGGGTCCTTTCCTTTTTTGACTACGCCCAGTCCTTCTTTTCAAAGATTAGTCAAAAGAATGTAATATAATGTCTTAAATGGGTTTAGAGGAATTGGAAAGGTGGGATAAGGAGTTCTTCTGGCACCCCTTCACCCAGATGAAAGTTTATAGGGAGGAGGAAAACTTAATCTTTGAAAGGGGGGAAGGTATATACCTTTACGATATAAAGGGGAGGAAGTTCATAGACGCCATATCCTCTTTGTGGTGCAACACCTTGGGGCACAACCACCCGAGGTTAAACAGGGCCCTAAAAGAGCAACTGAGTAAAGTAGCCCACACCACCACCTTGGGAAGCTCCAACGTTCCCGCCATACTTTTGGCAAAGGAGCTGGTAGAGGTTTCACCCAAATGCCTTACGAAGGTCTTTTACTCAGAGGACGGTGCTGAAAGTGTAGAGGTTGCCCTAAAACTTGCATACCACTACTTTAAGAACTTAGGGGAGAGGAGAAGGCTCTTTGTAAGCTTAGAAAACGCCTACCATGGGGATACGATAGGGGCGGTGAGTGTAGGTGGTATAGAGCTATTCCACTCAACCTACAAGGACTTACTCTTTGAAACCTACAAACTACCCTCCCCCTACGTATTTTGCAAGGAAAAGTATGGGAAGCTGTGTAGTGAATGTAAGGAGGAGCTCCTTGAAAAGCTTAGGGAATTTTTAAAAAGGAGGGGGGAAGAAGTCGTAGCGGTAATCCTTGAAAGCGGGATACAGGCTGCGGCGGGTATGCTCCCCTTTCCCAAGGGATTTTTAAGGGGGGTGAGGGAAATAACCAAAGAGTTTGGGGTTTTGCTGATTTTGGACGAAGTTGCAACCGGCTTTGGGAGGACTGGAACCCTCTTTTACTGCGAGCAGGAGGGGGTATGCCCTGACCTAATGTGCTTGGGTAAAGGCATAACGGGTGGATATTTACCCCTTGCGGTGACCTTAACCACGGAGGAAATCTTTAAGGTCTTCTTGGGTGAATTTGGAGAAGCTAAACACTTTTACCACGGCCACACCTACACGGGGAACAATCTAAGCTGTGCGGTAGCCCTTGAGCACCTAAAAGTTTTAAGGGAGGAGAAAATCTTAGAAAGGTTAAAACCTAAGATAAAACTCTTAGAGGAGGAGCTTAAAGGCTTTTACGAGTTAAAAAACGTAAAGGACGTAAGGCAACTGGGCTTTATGGTGGGAATAGAGCTTTCAAGGGAGGATGGAAGACCCTTTGAATACAGACAGAGGGTTGGCTTTAAGGTAGCCTACAAGTGTAGGGAGAGGGGGGTATTTTTAAGGCCCTTGGGGGACGTTATGGTCCTTATGCCTCCCCTCGTTATAGACGAAGAAAGCCTAATTTACGTTTTAAACACCCTAAGGTGGGCCATCAAAGAGGTCCTACAAAGATGAGGATAGTGAGTGGAATGAGGCCTACTGGAAGGTTACACTTAGGGCACTACTTTGGGGTTTTGAGGAACTTTTTAAAGTTGCAGGAAGAGGGGAATAGGTGCTTTTACTTTGTTGCGGACTGGCACGCCCTCACCACCTCCTACAAAAATTCGGAGGAGTTAAAAAAGAATACGGAGCACATGATGAGGATGTGGTTAGGGGTAGGCCTTTCCCCAAAAAAGAGCACCCTGTTCATTCAATCCCTGGTAAAGGAGCACTCCGAGCTTTCCCTACTCCTTTCCATGATTACCCCAAAGAGCTGGCTTGAATGGAATCCCACCTACAAGGACTTAAAGTATAACCTTTTAAGGATTTCAGAGCTAAGCAAGGAGTTAAAGGAGAGGGTAGGGGAAAGTCTTAAAAATTTCCTCCCCTCCTTAAACTTGAAGGTCCATAAGCCCCAAAAGTTTCAAGAGTTTATGTTGGAAAAATTTACCTCCTCATTAATAGATGCCCTCTTTGAGGGACTTATAGAGGGTGAAACCCTGAGGGAGCTAAATACGTCAAAGAAGCAATATTATGAGATAGACACCTTCGGTTTTTTAGGCTATCCCGTTTTACAGACCGCGGACATAATAGTTTATAAGGGGGAGGGTGTTCCCGTAGGTGAGGACCAGCTACCCCATATTGAACTTTCAAGGGAGATAGTTAGGAGGTTTAACAGGCTCTACGGGAAGACCTTCCCAGAGCCAAGGGCAATTTTGACTGAAAGCCCCAAACTCTTAGGCTTTGACGGTAGGAAGATGTCCAAATCCTACAAAAACGCCATATACTTAGATGAGGAGGAGGAAAGTTTAAGGAAAAAGGTTATGGCCTTCTTCACAGACCCCCAGAAGTTAAGGAGAGGAGACCCCGGAAGGCCTAACCTCTGCCCAGTTTTTTCCTACCACAGGCTCTTGACCCCGAAAGAAAAAACCCTCCAAATAGAGGAGGACTGCAAGAAAGGGATTTTGGGTTGCGTTGATTGTAAGAAAATCTTTTTAAACTCCCTGAAAAACTTTCTAGAACCCATAAAGGAAAGGTATGAAAGGGTATCACCTTCCTACGCCTGGGAGGTATTTAAGGAGGGCTCTTTAAAGGCAAGGGAGGTGGCCGGCAAGACCTTAGAAGAGGTAAGGGAGAAGATGAACCTGCCATGATATTCTTCCTCTCCCTCCTCCTGATACTTTTTTTACTCCTTTTAATCTACCCGGTCTCCTATTGTAGGTTTAAGGAATTAAAGGAGGAGCTCCCCGACCCACCAACCCTTTACTCTTACAGCTTCGTTATACATATACATACCCAATTTTCCATGGACTCCTTAGGGAAGGTTGAAGATATAAAGAGAGCTATGGAAGAAAACCAGATAGATTATGCCCTTATAACGGACCACGATAACGACAAAGTAAAGGATTTCTTAGAAAAAAATATGCTCTGTGGGATTGAAAAGAAGTTAAGGGGTAGGGGAAGCCTTTTATACTTTAAAGACTTTAAGGTTGTAGCCCATCCCTTCCTTAAAAACCCTTGGAAGTTTAACAGGAAGGAAGGCTTCTTCTTAGAGCTTATAGACTTAAAGGATTTAATTTACATAAATTATAAAAAAATTTTA
>WFPT01000089.1 GCA_015487365.1 Aquificaceae bacterium | reverse complement strand
AGGTAGGACTGTAAAGTTCCCATTATGGGGGACAAAACCTTAACTACCTCGGAGGAGGAGAGATTTTTTAGCTTATAGACCCTTACCTCCCCTCCCCTTTCCTTGGTGTCCAGGAGCTTTAAGAGCTTTTTAACCTTCTTTATATTCTCGTAAATGTCTTCAATTATTAGGGAGTTGGTGGGAGGATGGAGGGTTATGAGGGCAAACCTTGAAAGGAAGGGCCTTATGGAGTTTAGGAGGTTTGAGGCAGGCGTGTATTGGGCAGTGTAAACGTATATTACGAGCTCCCCCCTGTAACCCCTTTTCTTTACCTTGGCGTAGGGTATGGCGGAGCTAACGGGGACTATCTTCAAAAAGCCCTTACCTTCTAAGACGGTGTAGTTCTTCATAGACAAAACCAAGGTAAAGATGTCCCAGGCCTGCCTTAAAGGTAGGTCCTTGGAGGATATTAGGGTTATCTTCCCCTTTACCCTCTCATCCACTATTATTTGCTTTTTTAAGAGCTTTGAAAAGCTCTTTGCTACATCAGATATGGGGGTATTTACAAAGTTTAAGGTATAAGGGAAGGCCAAAGAAAAGAGGAGAAGGATTAAAGGCCAAAACCTTTTAACCATTCAACTTGTTCTTCACATAGTTTAGCTTTCCACCCTCCAAGAGGACCTCCACCTGCTTTGGAGTTAAGTTGTAGGTTAAGGTAATCTCTTCCCCCGTAGTTAAGTTCTTTAACACTACCTCCTTGCCCCCTTTTAGGCTCCCCCTCAGATTTTCTATTAAAATCTCATCCCCCAAGGAGAACTTTTCGTAATCCTCTTCGTTTTTAAATTCCAAGGGCACTATCCCAAAGTTTATGAGGTTTGCATGGTGTATCCTCGCAAAGGACTTTGCCAGAACTACCCTAACCCCTAAGAACCTCGGAGCCAAGGCTGCGTGCTCCCTTGAAGAGCCCTGTCCGTAGTTTTCACCTCCCACTATAACTCCAAAGTATCCCTCCTCCTTTAACTCCTTCATCCTCCTTACAAAGTCTGGGTCTTCGTAGTGATAGACGTATTCAGAGATTGCATAAAGGTTTGACCTCAGAGGTAGTATCTTTGCTCCCGCTGGCATTATGTGGTCGGTGGTTATGTTGTCTCCTACTATTAAGGAAACTTTTGCCCTTAAAGTGTCGGGTAAGGGGTCAAACTCGGGTAAGGGCTTTATGTTGGGTCCCCTGTAAATTTTAACCTTCTTCCTCTCTTCCTCTGGTAAGGGCTCTATTATGGCCTCGTCTCCGTAGGGAAACCTCTTTGGCATCTCTACCTTTATCCAAGGAGTTTTTGTCTCTTGGGCAAACCTCCTTGGGTCTGTAATCTCTCCCCTTATTGCGGAAACTACACAGACCTCCGGAGATGCTAAATATACCTTTGCGTCGGGAGTCCCAGACCTTCCCTTAAAGTTTCTGTTAAAGCTCCTTAGAGAAACTCCGTTAGAGGGAGGTGCAAATCCCATACCTATGCAGGGACCACAGGCACTCTCTAAAATCCTCGCTCCCGCTTTTAAAAAGGTCAGTAGGACTCCGTTTTGGGTTATGAGTTCTAAGGCCTGCTTTGAACCTGGGGCTACCGCAAAGATTACGTCCGGATGGATTTTCTTACCTTCTAAGATTTTGGCACTCCTGGTCAAATCTACGAAGGAGGAGTTGGTGCAAGAACCTATAACCACCTGGTCAACCTTTATTCCCTCCACTTCCCTAACGGGGACTACGTTATCGGGTGAGTGGGGTTTTGCTATAAGGGGTTCAAGCTCAGAGAGGTTTATCTCTATCACTTCATCGTATTGGGCGTTAGGCTCTGGTAGTAGCTCAACCCAATCTTCTTCCCTACCCTGGGCCTTTAAGTATTCTCTGGTTATTTCGTCGGAAGGGAATATGGAGGTGGTAGCACCAAGCTCTGCACCCATGTTGGTTATGGTGGCCCTCTCTGGAACAGAAAGTTGCTTTATACCTTCTCCAAAGTATTCAAAAATCTTTCCAAGGCCTCCCTTTACAGAGAGCCTCCTTAAAAGCTCTAAAATTATGTCCTTTGCAGTTACCCAGGGGGGCATTTTACCTATTAGTTTTACCCCCACAATTTTTGGCATCTTCAAGTAAAAGGGCTCACCTGCCATAGCGGAGGCTACATCCAAACCCCCCGCCCCTATTGCCAGCATACCTACACCACCGCTGGTTGGAGTGTGGGAGTCTGAGCCTAAGAGGGTTTTACCGGGCTTTGCAAACCTTTCCACATGCACCTGATGGCATATGCCGTTTCCTGGCTTTGACAAATATATACCAAACCTTTTGGCTACCGACATTAAATACTTGTGGTCGTCGGGATTTTTAAAGTCGGTTTGGAGCATGTTGTGGTCTATGTAGCTCACCGAAAGCTCGGTCCTTACCTTGTCTATACCCATGGCCTCAAGTTCTAAGTAGGCCATGGTTCCCGTAGCATCCTGAGTTAGGGTCTGGTCAATCCTTATAGCTATCTCCTCACCTACTTCCAGCTTACCCTCAACCAGATGGGACTTTAAAATCTTATAGGCAACCGTTCCCCAAGCCATAGAGCTTAATTATACTAAAAAAGGGAAGGGGGAGGGCCCCCCTCAGAAGCAGGAGCCGTTTATGGGCTCTACCAATGCACCTTTAAGGGTTTGGTTGCTAATCAGTAAGGAGACGGTCCCACCGCAAGGTCCAAAAATTGCTGGAACGTTACTGTCGTTTAAACTTACCGTAAAGTCCGCAAAGTAGGCCCTAGCACCACTTCCGTTGTTGGTATTACAGAAGAACAGGCTCCCCTTCTTTACGTTTAAAGTTTGATTTGAAGCGTTGGTTGAGTAGGCGCACTTGGGACTTGCGGTGCCATAGAGGGAAGCTTTTGTTGCATTTACAGAGTCAAAGATTATTACCTCGGAAACGTTACCGGAGGAGTTGTAGGAAACACCTGTGAAGGTATAACCACCCGGATACTTTAATCCAACCATATCAAAGCCCTTAGCCTTCCCATTTACATTAACATTCACCTTATTTACACTGGGAGAGAAGAGACCTATCATAAGTGCCATTTGGGAGGAGTTGGTTACAGCAAAGAAAGTTCCCACTATATCCTGTAAGGTTTTGACTTGATTTTTATCAATACAGGAAGCCTTTGGAGACTTAGTGAAGCTGGCGTATAGGT
>WFPT01000088.1 GCA_015487365.1 Aquificaceae bacterium | reverse complement strand
TAAGGAAAAAGGATGTTTCCTTTAAGTTCTTGTATGAACAGTTTTACACCGAAAGGCTTTATCACAACTTCCTCGCAAAGGGATACCTCCTTACCTCCCTTAAACTCTCCAAAGCCCTTGAAAAGCTCGTTATTGACGGCTTGGTGAATCTGACCTACCCCTTTGCCTTGGGTTTTGGAAACCTTTTAAAAACCTTGCAAACCGGTAAGGTTAATACCTACGCCTTGGGGGTTAGCTTTGGAGCAACCTTCTTAATAATACTCCTCCTCTTTTTGAGCTTAGGAAGATGAAGGGTTATTTGGTAGTTTTAATAACTATTCCTCCCGAACTTGCCCAAGAATTTGCAAGGGAGCTCGTAGAGAGGAAGTTGGGAGCCTGCGTTAATATAAGTGAGGTAAATTCCCTTTACTGGTGGAAAGGTAAGGTGGAAGAGAGTAAGGAGAGGCTTTTAATAATAAAGACCAAGGTGGAACTCTTTAAGGATATACTAAAATTTGTAAAGGAAAAGCACCCTTACAGCGTGGCGGAGGTAATAGGCCTTCCCGTTGTAGTGGGAAATGAAGATTATCTGAGTTGGATAGATGAATCCCTATGAATATCTACTAAGAAAGTTAAGGAAGTTTTGGCCCCTCCTCCTCTTAGGCCTCCTCTTTTCCCTCTTAGAATCTTCAACAACCGCTTACATCACTTACTTAGTAAAGGGGATTATAGATAACATATTCTTACTAAAAAGTTGGGAAAAGTTAAAGGAAATAACCATAACATTACTAATTTTTTCCCTTCTTACTTCCCTTTTCCTCTTTTTAAACAGCTACTTTTTCGCCCTCCTTGGGGAAAATTTGGTTAGAGATTTAAGGGAAGAAGTTTATAAAAAAATTTTAAAAGCTAAGTATAGTTTCTTCCTTTTAAGTAGCTCCGGGGATACGGTAGGAAGAATTGTATCAGATACTAACAAGGTAAAGGAAGGTATAGAGCAAAACTTACCTACCATACTGAGGGACCCGTTGATGGTTTTAGTCCTCTTTGGAGTTTTAATATACAGAGACTGGCTTCTAACCTTAATATTAACCATATTTTTGCCTATTATAGCTTACATTATAAGGTTTTATTCTAAAAAAAGTGGAAAACACTTGAAAACTTCCCAAAAAAATATAGGCTTAATCTCCAAAGTGATTTATACTACCTTTTACGGAATTGAATACATAAAAAGCTTTAACCTTGAAGAAAAAATTTTAAAAAATTTTAAAAAATTTAACGAATTTGTTAAAAATTTTGCCTTAAAATCCGCAGTTTATTACCTAATTAATTCCTCTATAAACACTTACATAGGTTATATCATTACCTCTTTCGTTATACTCTATGGAGGTTATTCCATAATAGAGAGGAGGCTTACCCCGGGGGACTTCGTCTCTTACATAACCGCCCTCTTTTTGTTGCAAAAACCCTTTAATGCAACCCAGCGCTCCGTTTTTGGCATAAGACAGATAATGCCCACCTTAAAAAGAGTCCTGAGTTTAAGGGAAGTAGAAGAGGAGAGGGAGGGGGGAATAACCTTTAAAACTCTGAGGTGGGGTATAGAGTGTAAAGACCTAAGTGTAGCCTTGGGAAGGAGGGAGATTTTATACGGTCTGAGTTTAACCATAAGGAAGGGGGAGAGGGTAGCCTTGGTGGGTAGGAGTGGCGTTGGTAAGAGTTTGCTTGCAAAGGTTTTGTGTGGCCTTATAGATTACAGGGGGAGTGTAAGGATAGATGGGGTTGAGCTAAAAGAATACGAGTTAAGCTCTTTGAGGGAAAAAATCCTTTACGTTCCCCAGGAGCCCTTCTTAGTGGAGGGGACAATTTTGGACAACTTACTCCTTGCCAAGGAAGATGCTACCAAGGAGGAGATAGAAAGGGCCTTAAAGTTGGCCAAGGCGGATTTCGTTTATTCCTTACCCGAAGGTTTAAACACCCGTGTTGGGGAAAGGGGTATGAGGCTTTCGGGAGGTGAAAAGCAAAGGCTTTCCCTTGCAAGGGTATTTTTGAAGGAGCCGGAGGTATTAATCTTGGACGAAATTACCTCCGCCTTGGATAAAAAGGTTGAGGAGGAGCTTTTGGATAACCTCTTTAACTTCTGTCT
>WFPT01000087.1 GCA_015487365.1 Aquificaceae bacterium | reverse complement strand
TCTTTTAATACTTCTTTTACTAAAAGGAGCACCTTTTACGACTTTAAAGTGGATTTAGAGGGTAAAATCTTTATCCCAAAGGTTGGTGTCTTTGTAGTTTATGGGAAGACCATAAAGGAGTTTGAGGATGAGCTTAGAAAAAGGCTTTCCCAAAAGTTTAAAAACTTTAAGGTTGAGGTAAGCCTTGGGAAGATAAGGAGCTTTATAGTTTATGTTTCGGGCTTTGTGAGGAGGGCTGGGGCGGTAAGGGTTAATGCGTTAAGCACCCTTTTGGATGCCTTAACCAAGGCAGGAGGTGTAGCAAAAAACGGCTCTTTAAGGAGGATAAAGCTCATAAGGGGAGGTAAGAGCTACGATATAGACCTTTATAAGCTTTTAATTTACGGTAAAAGTGTGGATGTTAGGTTAAAGGAGGGGGACCTGATTGAGGTCCTTCCAATAGGTAAAACCTGTGCCATATACGGAGGAGTTAAGAGGGAAGGAATTTACGAGTTAAAAGAAGGTGAAACCTTAGGAGACCTTATAAAGTTTGCGGGAGGATTTTTACCCGACTACTACCAAAGGAGCCTAAGGGTTTTAGAAATAGAAAAGGGCTCTGTCGTGGTAAAGGAGGTAAAGGGAAACTACGGTAAGGTCCCCTTAAAGGATGGGTGCGTAGTCTTTGTAGGAGAATACCCCTTAAAGGCGGAAAGGTTCGTTTTTGTAGAGGGCTACGTAAAGCAAGTTGGCTTCTTTTCCTTGGAAAAAACTAAAACTTTAAAGGACTTAATTGAAAAGGTTGGCCTTTTACCCGATACGGACAAAAGGTTTGCCTCCCTTTTAAGATTTGAAAAGGGAAAGTATAAGGTAATAAACTTTTCACCCGAAGAAGTTTTAGAAGGTAAGTTTAACCTAAAATTAAAACCCCTTGACAGGGTTAGCTTTTTCAAAAGGTGGGTCTTTAAACCTATACAAGTAGGTGGCCTGGTGAAAAATCCAAGGGCAATCCCTTACCACAAAGGAATAAGACTTAGGGAAGTTATAGGAAGGTTTTCCTTCTTAAAGAAGGTTGAAGACCTAAAAGTAGAAGTTTGGAGGGTGAATAAAGTTTATAGCATAGACCTTTACAAACTTTTAGTAGAAGGTGATGAATCCTTAAACATCCCCTTAAAAGAGGGAGACAAGCTCGTGGTCAAGGAAAAGGAAAAGGGTGAGTTTATAAGAAAGGTGGTAATTTTGGGGGAGGTAAAAAGGCCCGGGGTTTATAAATTCAGAGAAGGTATGACCCTCTACGACCTAATAAAGGAGGCGGGGGGATATACAAAAGAGGCTTATCCGAGGGGTTTAATCCTTATAAGGAATTCCGCAAAGAAACTCCAATATCAAAGGCTGAAAATAGCCCTTATGTCCATTCAGGAGGTTATGCTCTCTGCTCCCAGTAAGGTTTCCTCCGTTGGGGGTTCCGCTCAGGAGGTGAGTATCTTGCAGGTCCTCATAAACGCCCAAAAGAAGCAGTTGGACCTTTTAAAGAAGAGGGCACTCTTTGGCCTTGGTAGGATAGCCCTTGACATTCCTCCCACCTTAGAAGAGTTAAAGAATTCCAAGGATAACATTCCCTTGGTGGAGGGAGACTTCGTGTTCGTTCCCAAAAGGCCCCACTACGTCTTGGTCTTGGGGGAGGTCTATAACCAAATATCCCTACCTTACAGGAAGGGTTATAGGGTAAGGGACTACTTAAAGGAGGTTGGATGGATTACCGACAGTGCGGATATGGAAAATCTCTTCGTAATAAAGGCAAACGGTAAGATAGTTTCAAAAAAGAGTGCCAGCTTGTATGGAATTTCCTTTGAGGGAGGTAAGGTCTTTTTAGGGAAGGACCTGCTGGATATGGAGCTTGAAGAGGGGGATACCATAGTGGTCCCAATAGCCCTAAAGGTCCCAATCCTTTGGAGGCCCCTAATAAAGGACATAGTCCAGATTATGTTCCAGGCCATATCCACCGCGGTCTTAGCCCAGAGGTTGTAAGATGGTTTTACTTTTACTCTTAATCGTTTTTTCTTTTACCTTTTCAAGCCCAAACCTAAACCTAAATACAGAGGAGGACCTTTACTTTCTCTTAGAAGGTTCAAAGTATTCCTATCAGGAGTTTATGAGCATAAGGCCTTTAACCTTAAAAGAGGTTGAACTATTAGGTATTCCCATAAAGGAGGAGGGCTTTGGAAATTATTGGAAGGTCCTAAACACGATTTCTTTTAGGATTTACTACTCTTCCATAGATAGCTTTTTGCCAAACTCTTCTGGAATAAAACTAAAAAGGGGGACAAATTTTTACAGCTTTGCAGACACTTACCTTTCTTTGGGTAGAAGGTTTGTCCTATACTATCAGTTTTTAAACGACGGGAAAAGGACAAAGGTTTGGAGAGGATACTTTAAGTATAAGTTTTCAAAGTATTCCTTAGAATACGGTAAGGATAACTTAAAGTTTGATCCAACCGAATACGGAATAATAATTTCTAACACCGCAAGGCCCTACGACCTTATAAAGCTTTCAAAGGACGAAGGGGACAGTTTTAGGTTCGTTCTATTTGATGCCCAACTTAAAGAGAGGAGGAAGGACGTTTCAAACCCAAGAATCTTTGGCCTTAGGATGGTCTTTAAGCTCTTTAAGTATTTAGAGGTTGGGGGGACTAAGGTGAGCCTTTATGGGGGTGAGGGGAGGCCTAAGTATAAGTGGTGGGAATACTGGCAGGTTTTGACCAGTGCAAGGG
>WFPT01000086.1 GCA_015487365.1 Aquificaceae bacterium | reverse complement strand
TCTTCAAAGGTTAAGGTGGGGGACTCCCCAGTAGTTCCGCAGACCAATACCGCGTCCGTGTGGTTATTTACGTGAAAGTCTATGAGCTTCTTCAAGGCCTCATAATCCACTTCCCCGTCCTTAAAGGGTGTTATCAGGGCAACTATTGAGCCTTCAAACATTACTCCCTCCCTCCAATTTTTTTTCCAAAAGTCTTAAAAGCTTGTCAAAGGAGTAGCAAAAGGCGGAAGAGTAAAGGGCTCCCATTATTAGGTATTTTAAGTTAAAGCCAAACCAGATTAGGGCCACCACCAAACCCACCCAAAAACCGGAGCAGTGGTAGCAGGTAACTAAATACCTCCCCAGCTCACTCCCTTTAAACTTTTCCCTTACGGGCTCTACCAGGGGAGATTCTATCCAGCCGTAGCATAGACCGTAGCAGGCCAAGGAAAAGAAAAGGAGCTCACTTATTCTCTCCATAAATACTAATTTTAAACTAAGGCCTCCTTTAAAATATATTCTATGCTGGTCTTCGTTCCCCTCTCCGATGAGGACTTGGAGGGTAAGTTGGAAGAGGTAAAGGGCTTAGGGGGAGATGGGGTGGAGCTGAGGGTTGATATGTTCAGGGAAACATCCTTAGACTACGTTGAGGAAAAGGTAAGGAGGGTAAAGGAAAAGGGCTTAAAGGTAATTTTAACGGTAAGGAGTAAGGAGGAAGGCGGGAGGAGGGAGGTTCCCAACAAGTTTGAGATAGTGGAAAATCTTGGAAAGCTCTGCGACTTTGTGGATTTAGAACTTTCCTTGGGATATTATAGGCTGAGGGATTTAAAGGGAAAAGTTGGGGGGGCTAAGCTCATAGTTTCTTACCACGATTTTGAAAGGACTCCACCTCCCTACTTAATTATGGAAATCCTGAGGGAGTGTAAAAGAGCTGGGGACATACCAAAGGTGGCCTTCACAGCGAGGTCTTACAGGGATTGCCTCAGTTTAATGTGTGTCTCTTCAAGGTTTGAGGGGGAGAAGATAGTCATAAGTATGGGTAAGTTTGGGAAGGTTTCAAGGGTCTCAGGTTTCCTCTTTGGCTCAATAATAACCTACGCCTTCTTAGGGGAGAGGACGGCGGAGGGACAGCTACCCTTAAAGGAGCTAAGGGAAATAGTGAATAGTTTAAAGTAGGAGGCACTCCCTTGCCCCCTTTAAGTATTCCACTATCTCCTCCTCCCTACCTTCCCTTACGAGCTCTTCCAACTTTTCCAGGGAATCCTTAAAGGTTTTTAGGGCCTTTAAAAGGTTTTCCCCGTTTTCTAAGAATATGTCCTTCCACATAACTGGGTCGCTTTTTGCTATCCGGGTAAAGTCCTTAAAGCCTCCACCCGTATATTTAAAGAGGTTTATCTCCCTTGAAAGCTCCCTTACGCAATCTACCAAACAAAAGGCCACCAAGTGGGGAAGGTGTGAAACTACCCCGAATACAAAGTCGTGTAAAAAGGGCTCCATCTCCTCCACCTCCGAGCCCAACCTTTCCCATATACCCTTTAAGAATTCCTTCCTACTTTGGTCCGTCCTTTCGGTGGGAGTTATTATAAACCTTTTACCCTCAAAGAGGCCCCTTATGGAATTTTCAACCCCAGACTTTTCCGTCCCCGCTATGGGGTGGCCCCCTACGAACCTCTCCCCCAAAATCTCTTCCAGCCTATAAACTAAACTACCCTTAACCGAGCCCAAATCACTTATAAGGTATGCCTTAAAGTCCCTTATCCTTTGGGCAATATCCGTAAAGGTCCTAACGGGGGTTGCCAAGAATATGCAGTCAAAGCTAACGTCCCTCAATCTGCTGTAATCCGTAAAGCCTTCATCTATAACGCAAAGCTCCTTGGCCCTCCTTATGACCTCCTCCTTTAAGTCAATCCCAAATATTTCTAAGTCCTTAAACTTTTCCCTCAAAGAAAGGCAGAGGGAGCCTCCCATGAAGCCAACCCCTATAACCAAGACCCTTTTAAGCATAAGTATTTAAGTTAGCACAGGATGTTAAAATTTTCCTTATGGCGGTAAAGGTTATAGTTTGCGGTGCCCTCGGAAGGATGGGGAGGAGGATAATATCCTTGGCCTTGGAAGATAAAGAGGTGGAAGTGGTGGGGGGAGTTGAGCACCCCGAATGCATCAAGGAAGGGGATTTGGGTAAGGCCTTAAAGGAAAGGAGGTTGGAGGGAGTTCCCCTAACCTCACGCTTGGAAGAGGTTTTGGAAAGGGGCGAAGTGGTTATAGAATTTACCGGGAATCCACAGGCAAGCTTAGGTTATGCGAGCTTAACCACCTCCGAAGGTAAGGGGATAGTGATAGGGACTACGGGCTTTACCGAAGCTGAGGTGGAAAAGTTAAAGGAGTTTTCCAAGGACGGGGCGGTTTTACTCTCACCCAACATGAGCTTGGGGGTAAACCTCCTCTTTAAACTCGTTGAAATGGCTTGGAAGGTTTTAAGGGACAAGGGCTTTGACGTAGAAATAGTGGAGATGCACCACCGCTTTAAGAAGGACTCACCCAGTGGGACCGCCTTAAAACTCTTTGAAGTTTTGGGGGATGAGAGGCTAAAACCTACCTTTGGAAGGGAGGGCCTTAGTAAAAGGAAGGAGGAGGAGGTGGGAA
Source organism: Aquificaceae bacterium (assembly GCA_015487365.1). GTDB lineage: Bacteria > Aquificota > Aquificia > Aquificales > Aquificaceae > S012-77. Next base: position 2,036 of record WFPT01000086.1, on the reverse strand, counting down.
TATTTGCCCTAAGGGGAGGGGATGTGGTTGGAGAGCACACGGTCTATTTCATAGGCCTTGGGGAGAGGATAGAAATAAGTCATAGGGCCCTAAGCAGGGATATATTTGCAAGGGGGGCCCTCCTGGCCGGTAAATTTTTAAAGGGTAAGGGGAGGGGTTTTTACAGCATGCTTGACGTTTTAGGCTTAAAATGATTTTTTTTAAAAGGAAGGAGGAAAAAAAACTTTGGGAAAAGTGTCCCAACTGTAAAAACTTCTTATACTTACCCGAACTTATAGAAAACCTAAGGGTATGTCCCCTCTGCTCCCATCACTTTTACCTACCCGCAAAGGAAAGGATAAGCTCCCTTTTAAGGGACTATAAGCTCCTCTTTGAGGAGGTAAAACCCTCAGACCCCTTAAACTTTAAGGACAGGAAACCCTACAAGGATAGGTTGAAGGAGGCCCAAAAGAAGACGGGAGTTTCCGAGGCCCTACTCGTAGCAAAAGGTTATTTGGGTGAATTTAAAGTTATTCTTGGAGCTATGGAGTTTAACTTCATAGGAGGAAGTATGGGAACAGCGGTTGGGGAAAGATTTTTAAGGGCCTGCGAGCTTGCAAGGGAGGAGAAAATACCCTTTATAGTAATTACCGCCTCGGGGGGTGCGAGGATGCAAGAGGGCATATTCTCCCTTATGCAGATGGTTAGAACCCTAATAGGGGTAAAGCTCTTAAAGGAGGGGGGAGTGCCCTACATAAGCGTTTTAACCAACCCCACCATGGGTGGTGTTTCCGCAAGCTTTGCCTTCATGGGGGACGTAATCTTGGCGGAGCCAAAGGCCCTTATAGGCTTTGCGGGTCCAAGGGTAATAGAGCAAACCATAAAGGAAAAGCTACCAGAGGGCTTCCAAACCGCGGAGTTTTTACAGAAAAAAGGTCAAATAGATTTAGTAGTAGATAGAAGAAATTTAAAGGAAACTTTAATAAAAATACTTAAAATTTTAACATGATTGGAATATTTTTAGACTACGATGGGACATTAGTTAGGATTATCAAAGACCCTTTTAAGGCAAAAATAGATTATAGGAGAAAAAATTTTTTAATAAAACTTTCAAAGAAATTTAAAGTTTGTATAATTACGGGTAGAGAATATAAAAACTTTTTAAAGATTTTTGGAAAGTTTCCCGATAGCTTATACCTAATCACCTCCCACGGCCTTAAAATTTATAAGGGCAACAAACTATTAAAGGTTACCTCCTACCATCAACTACCAGACTTAAAGGAGCTAAGGGAAAGGCTGAAAGATTTTAAGGGGGTTTTCTTGGAGGTAAAGGAGGGTTGCTTTGCCATCCACACTAAGAACTTAACCAAGGGTAGGGAGAGAGTGAAGGAGATTTTTTACGGTTTCGTTTTAAAGACTAAACCCAAAAGGATTATAGAGGGTAAGGACATTTACGAGGCTCTCTACGGAAACTTTGACAAGGGTTTAGGGATTTTGGAGCTTTTAAGGGTTTGGGGCAATTTAAGGGAGGCCTTTTACCTTGGGGACGATACTACTGACTTTATAGGCTTTAAGAGGGTTAGGAGGTTTGGAATAAAGTGCATAGCTGTGGGTAAAAGGTCAAGTCCTTACCAGAGCTTTAAGTTAAGGAGTGTTGAAGAGGTTTATAGGTTTTTAAACTCCTTGTAGCCCTTGGGAACTTTAAAGAAGCTCTCTGGTAGGTCCAAACTCCTTACCGACTTTACCACCTCTACACTTTTACCGGGGACTTCACTCATTACCACCGCCCCATACTTATTTCTTATACCCCTTAGGACCTTTAAGACTTGCTTTATGTAGGCGGTATATTGGGGGTCGTTACCTACTGCCTTTAAGATGTTTTTTTCGTTAATCTTTTCCGCCCTTAGGAGTAAGCTACTCCCTTTACTCAGCCAAAGGTTTTGGGGGACTTCCTTCCCAAACATATTTACCTTTACTATGACCTTCCTCGCCAGCCACTTTCCTACCCTTTTCTTTTCCTTGGTAGGTTTAAACTTAGGCTTGCACTTTCCTTCCTT
>WFPT01000085.1 GCA_015487365.1 Aquificaceae bacterium | reverse complement strand
TGGGCTAAGGAGGAGTAATGGGTGAGCTCTCTTTGGGGGCTTCCCGCCCCCTCCCCCTTAAAAAAGATGAGTGAAGATAAAAAGAAGAAACTGGTAGGCTTAGGCCTCCTTTTTATGGCAATCCTTTCTTATATCCTTACCATCCTATACTTTCTGAGGGCCTCAAGATGACCAAGGTTTTCCTACTTTTGGCCATGATTTTTACCTACCTCCTAATGGTAGTGGGAGGTTTAGTGACCTCCTCCGGCTCAGGTTTAGGCTGTCCCGACTGGCCCTTGTGTTATGGGACGGTAGTTCCCCCTCCAAAAGTTCAAGCTTGGATTGAGTGGAGCCACAGGCTCTTGGCAAGCCTTACCTCCCTCTTTATAATAATTTCAACGGTCTTAGTTTGGAAAAATTACAAGGGTTTGGTTAGATACACCTCCCTTGCAAGTGTTTTATTTTTAATAGTTCAGATAGCTTTGGGGGGATTGGTCGTTTTAACCGAGTCTCCAAAGCTGGAAGGCTTTAAGCAGGTTTTATATACTTCTTCCCACATAGTAGTTTCCACCTTAATTTTAATCTTTGTAGCCTCAACCTTATCCCTTTTAATCCACGAAGGTGAAGATACGGGAGTCCCCTTTGGACCCTTAACCTTTTTAATAGTTTATTTACAAATCCTCTTGGGAATCTTAGTTAGATACGGAAAGGCAGGCCTTGCCTGCTTGGACTGGCCCACCTGCAACGGCAAACTCATCCCAAGCTTTGACACCTACGCTATCTTATTACAGTTTTTACACAGAAACTTTGCCATCTTAGTCTTTTTATACCTCCTCTTTTTAGTCTTAAAAAGGCCCAACTTTAGGACCTTGGTTTTACTGCTCTTGGTGGGAGCCCAATTTACCTTTGGAGTTTTATCTGTCCTTTCAAAGCTCTTTTTACCTATCGTTATGCACCACGTAATAATAGGCTTCTTCCTCCTTCTGATTACCACCTACTACACCGCCCCTACCATTTTCAGAGGTGAAACCTATGGAAAGGGTGCTACCGCTTGAAAATTTAAAAAGACACCTACTGGTTGCAAAGCCGGGTATAGTTTTACTCTCTTTGATTACCACCTTGGGAGGTATGCTCTATGCAAAAGAGAGCATAAACTTAGAAAAGGCCCTTTGGGCCCTCCTTGGGACAGCCCTCTGTGCCAGCGGTAGTGCCATTTTAAACAACCTCTACGACAAAGACATAGACTCTAAGATGCTAAGGACCCAAAGTAGGCCTACGGCCTTGGGTCAGATAAACTACAACCTCTTACTCTTTGAAGGTGCTTCCCTCCTAATCCTATCCTACCTAATCCTTTACCACTTTGTTAGCTTCAAGGTGGCCCTCTTAGGATTTATAGCCTCCTTTACCTACGTATTCGTATATACTATGTTTTTAAAGAGGCACTCCCACTGGGCTACGGAAGTAGGAGGAATAACGGGAGCCTTACCACCGGTTATGGGTTATGTAGCGGTAAAGGACAGCTTTGACCTGAACGCACTAACCCTGTTTTTAATACTCTTTTTGTGGCAACCCCCTCACTTTTGGGTCTTGGCCTTAAAGTATAGGGAAGATTACAGGAGGGCAGGTGTTCCCACCTTACCTGTTTCCAAGGGAGTTTTAGAGACCAAGAGAAGAACCTTAATTTACACCCTCCTTTTGGTTTTGGTTTCCCTAATGCCCTACTTTTTAAAAGCTTGCGGACTGATTTACCTAATAGGTGCTCTAATTTTAGGAGGAATTTACCTCTTTATGACCTTAAAGTTTTACAAAAGCAAAGAAGAGAGTGATATGAAGCTTTTTACCTACTCAATAATTTACCTTTCCCTAATCTTCCTACTTCTCGTGGTGGGTAGATGGACTTAGTCCTTTGGTCCCTCTTCCTCTTTCTCCTTTCCTTTTTAATAGGCTTTGTTGCGGTAATAGGGGGAGTAGGGGGAAGCGTTCTTTTTGTTCCCATAGTCAGTAGCTTCTTTGACTTTAATTTAGACTTTGTAAGGGCAACGGGACTAATCTTAGGACTTACCACCTCTTTGTCTTCCAGTCCCAAACTCTTAGAAGAAGGTATAGCCAGCATAAGGCTTTCCCTACCCTTTTCCCTTACAGCCTCCCTCTTTTCCATCTTGGGAGCCCAAGTAGGTCTTGTTGTGGATAAAAACCTAATAAGGGTCCTCTTAGGTTTAAGCATAATTTTAGCCTCCTTATTGCTCTTCTTTTCCAAATCCTCCGAGTTTCCCCCAAAGAGGGAGTGTGATTTTTTGGCAAGCCTCTTAAAGCTTAAAGGCAGTTATTACGATAGCTTCTTAGGTAAAGAGGTTGAATGGTGCGCAGGGAGGAGCCTTTTAGCCCTCCTATTCTTTTCCCTGGTAGGTTTTATGGCTGGACTCTTTGGCCTTGGAGCGGGTTGGGCAAACCTTCCCCTATACAACCTCCTAATGGGAGTCCCCTTAAAGGTTTCCATAGGCTCAAGCCTCCTTACTCTATCTATAACAACCTCCTCCGCCCTCTGGGTATATCTGAAAAAGGGAGCCCTCTTACCAATCCTCACCGTCCCCTCCATCTTTGGAATATTCTTAGGCTCAAAACTGGGAGCAAGGCTTTTAATAAAGATAAAACCAAAAAGAGCAAAACTTATAGGAGTATCCCTCCTACTCTTAGCGGGTCTTAGGTCCCTTTTAAAGGGTATAGGAATTTAAAGATGGAAAAGAGCTTTGCAAAGGTCCTGAGGCTTTCCCTAAACCTTGCCATAACCTTACTCCTCCTTACCTTCATCCTTTACCTCCTTAAAATCCTAAAACCCTACATCCCCTTCAACAAACTTAGGGAAAGCTGGCACCTGAGCTACGGAGAGTTTTCAAGGCTCTTTAACTACCCAAAGGGCTTTAACTGGCTTAAATACCTAAAATACGGAGACATTATAAACTTTTTAGGCATTTACCTGTTGGCCCTAACCCCACCCCTTTCCTACTTCTTTTTACTCTTTAAGGCTCTAAAAGAAGGCGAAAAACTTTTTAGCCTCTTAGTCCTCCTCCAACTCCTTATCTTTATCCTTATAGTTATTGTGTAAATTACAAAAGCCCAAACTGTTTAAGGATTTTGGCAAGTTCCTTGTCAGTATTTGCCCTTTCTCTTAGAGCATTAAGAAGTTTTTTAAACTTTTCAGGTCTAATTTCCCTTTCCATATCCTCAAAGGTTTCTTCTTTAGCCTTCCTAATAATAGTTCTCCTATCCCACCAAGCAAAGGCTATAACCGTTGCTGTCAAAGTAGTAAAT
>WFPT01000084.1 GCA_015487365.1 Aquificaceae bacterium | reverse complement strand
GTGCGTTATCCTCCCCTTTGTCTGGTTCCACACCTCTATCCCCGTTGAGTAGTAGTGGGCCTTCCAGTTGGCAGGGTTGTTGTATTGGTCCAAATAAACGTACTTTTTGGGATTTTTTTCCACGAGCTCCCTTACAAAGATTATGGCCCCGTCCGTCCCCTCCAAGGGGTCCGTTAGGTATATCTTAGCCCCAAAGGCCTTGATAATTTTTTTCCTCTCTTCACTAACGTTTGAGGGTATGGCAAGCTCCACCCTGTAACCCAGGCTGGCACCAACCATGGCAAGGGCTATACCCGTGTTGCCGGAGGTCGCATCTATTACCACCTTTTCTTTGGTCAGGATTCCCCTCTTTATGGCGTCTAAAAACATAGAGAGGGCGGGCCTGTCCTTTACCGAGCCTCCCGGATTTAAGCCTTCAAGCTTTGCATAAATTTCCACCCTTTCAGGTATCCCCTCCACCACCTTCTTTAACCTAATCAGGGGGGTATTCCCTATAAGCTGTAAAACCGAATCCCTCAGCTTCCTATACTCTTCGTCGTGTTGCCCTAATACCCACATGACTTGCAGTAGTTGCAGATGGGGCACTCCTTGCAGTTGGGGGACTTTGCCCTGCAAACCTCCTTACCTAAGGTCATTAGGAGTAAGGATAGGGGGCTCCAGAGCTCCTTAGGTAAGGCTTTTTTTAACTCTATTTCCGCCTCATCCGGCTCCTTAAATTTAAGGCCTAACCTTCCTAAAACCCTAAAAACGTGCCTGTCTACAACGAAGGCTGGTCTTTTAAAGCCAGCCAAAAGCATGTTGGCGGTCTTCCTCCCTACCCCCGGTAGTTTAATTAGCTCCTCCAAATCCAAGGGAACCTCTCCACCGTATTTTTCCAATAAAACTTTACAGCATTCTTTTAGGAGCTTTGCCTTCCTCCTGTAAAAGTTTATACTCCTTATACTCCTTTGAACCTCTTCAAGGCTTGCTTCCACAAAATCCTTTGGGGTTTTAAACCTATTAAAAAGCTCTTCCTTTAAGGAATTTACCTTTTTGTCGCTCTCCTGGGAGGCTAAGATGGCCATAACTAAGAGCTCAAAGGGGGTTTGGTATTTTAGTTCAAGCCTTCCTTCTTTAAACCTTTCCTTTAAAAGCCCATAAATCTTTTCCCAGTTTATCCCCTTGCTCACTTCCAAAAGCCCTTTTGGTGCTTTATGGCATACCTTTGGGCACTCAAAAAGGTTTCCACATACTTTACATTAGGGGGTATGGTCATAACTTGGGCGTAACCTTCCCTTAAAAGGAGCTCGTTTAGCATTAGGCCCTTCCTTAACCAAACGTAGGCTAAGACCCTCCCATAACGGTCGTAAACCTGAACGTCGGTTTCCAAAACCACCACCATACCCTTCTTTAAGAGGCTCTTTGTAAAGGCCTTTGCCACCTTCCCCATCTTTATTATCTCCTTCAAGGGTAGCTTCATCTTTAAAGAATCCCTGATGGCCTTCCTGTTTACCCTGCTCTCTGGTGTATCTACTCCAATCAGGCGCACCCTAACTACTCCGTCTCCTAAGATTTTGCACTTAAAGGTGTCCCCGTCTATTACCCTTATTACCTTGCACCTGTATTGGGAGTTGGGTTTTAAGGTTAGGGAAAAAACTATTAGGGGGATTAAGATTAAAAGCAACCTCATTTTTCCAATATGGTTTCCTTTACCTTCATACCAAAGTGCCTTCCCTCCTCCTCTACGTAGCCTAAGACCTCATCCCCTTCTTTGAGCTGGGCCACGGAGATGGGATTTCCGTCGGGCCTGGTTAGCCTTATGGTTTCCGCATTCTGCAATATGGCGGAGATTTTTTTACCCTCCGCCACCCCTTCCACCAAGAGCATGGGCCTCCTCTCTATCTTTGACCTACCTACGAAAACCTCCCTTCCCTTGCCCTCGTAGTTATAAACCATCACCCTGTCCCCTGAGTTTAGCTCACATAGGTATTTGGTCCTGTTTTCTGGAATCCTTATATACATGTGGACAGCTCCCGCGTTAACCCTAAAAGGCCTTGAAGCAACGTAGGGGTTTTCCTCCGTTTCCGCATGCACCAAGAACATGCCACCCGAGGAGTTTCCTACCAGCATACCTTCACCCCTTTTAAGGAGGCTAGTTGTATCAACACAAACTCTGTCCCCCAAACCAAGGGGTAAGACCCTTGATATTTTAACCTTTATTAATTTTAAGACTTCACCCTTCTCCTCCAAAAGCTTTGCTACCTCCTTTACGAGCTTTGGCTCCTTGGTCTTTAAGACTACACCCTTTACCCCCCTTTCAAGGGTTTCAAGGGCAAGCTTTGCCTCCTCCTTTGTCTTTACCACCGCATAGACTTCCCTCTGGGCTATTAAATTTTCAAGGGGTATAACCTTCCAGTCGGTGGTTTCAACTACCACATCCACACTGGGTGGGAGCTTTGACGCCCTCTCCTCGTCCTCTTTACCCCTTATTGGTATGTATTGAACATCTTCTCCCAAAATCCTGTCCCCGTCGGGGGCCACCACCTCAACCTTTGCAAAGCCCTTTATCTTCTCCCCTACCC
>WFPT01000083.1 GCA_015487365.1 Aquificaceae bacterium | reverse complement strand
GTCTGGGGTAAAGCCCACAAACCAGGCGTCCATAAAGTCGTTGGTGGTCCCCGTCTTACCCGCAACCACCCTCTTTACCACCTTTGCCCCCCTTGCGGTCCCCTCCAAGACTACCGCCCTTAGCATATCTACTAAAACCCTAACGGTTGCCCTATCAAAGATTTGCTCGCAGTGGGGTTTGTTTTCCTCAACCACGTTCCCGTAGCTATCCACTATCTTCTCTATAAAGTAAGGCTCACACCTTTTACCTAAGTTTGCAAAAACTTGATAGGCGGAGGTAAGTTGCAAGGGAGTTACCTCAAAGCTACCAAGGGCTATGGAATAATAAGGCTTTAAGTCCTTAAAACCAAGCTTACTTGCGGTATCTAAAACTATATCAAAGCCTATGTCGTCTAAGAGATTTACCGTTGCGGTGTTTATGCTGTGGGCCAGGCCTTCCCTTAAAGTGGCCTCCTCGTAGTATGCGTTATCGTAATTTCTGGGTATCCATTCCTCCCCGGTCTGGGGGTCGTAGTAGGGGACGGGAAGGGCACTAACTACTGATATTTGGGTATATCCTTTTAAGAGGGCGGAAAGGTAAATTACGGGTTTAAAGGCCGAGCCCGGTTGCCTTCTGGCGTAAAGGGCCCTGTTAAACTGACTCCTGCTGTAAGAAACTCCACCCACTATGGCCTTAATCTTACCCGTTTTAGCCTCTATGCTTACCAAGGCACCCTGTAAGTCCGGCAGGAGGTAGGGTGAGCCAAACTCATCGTTCTTTACAAAGACGTAATCCCCTTCCTTTAAGGGTAGCTCCCTCCTTTTTAGCCAAAACTTTTTACCGTTTATATCCACCAAAACCCTTAGGTCTTCAACCCTTAAAACCTTGGCTACGAAAACTTTGTTCGGTTTTCTGGAATACCTTTGTCTCTTGTAGGCTAACTTCAATACCCTGTCGTTGCTGGGGAAGACTGGGAAGTTATACCTCCTTGAAAGCTCCCTTATACTTTCCCTTACCACCTTTTCCGCCAGACTTTGCATATCTTTGTCCAAGGTGGTATAAACCTTCCAGCCACTCACTAAGGCCTTTTCTCCATACTTCCTTATTAGATATTCCTTAACCATATCCAGGAAGTAATCGCTCCTTGGTGAGAGTTTCCCCCTCTTTACCACCACATCCTTTGAAGTAGCCCACCTATACTCCTCGTAGGTTATGTATCCGTCCTCTAACATCCTCTTTAAGACGTAGTTCCTCCTTATCTTGGCAAGCTCTGGGTTTTTAAAGGGGTCAAACTTTGAGGGGGCCTTTGGTAGCCCTGCAAGGAGGGCTCCCTCCCAAAGGGTTAAATCCCTTACAGACTTTCCAAAGTATACCCTTGAAGCTGCCTCAACCCCATAAGCTCCTTCCCCTAAGTATATCTGGTTTAAATAGAGCTCCAAAATCTTTTCCTTTGAAAAGGTCCTCTCTATCTTTATGGCCAAAAGGGCCTCCCTTATCTTCCTTGAAAGGCTCCTTTCCTTACCTAAAAATAGGTTCTTTGCCAACTGCTGGGTTATGGTGCTCCCCCCCTGAACTATCTTTCCCCTCTTAAAGTTAATCCACAAAGCCCTTAAAATCGCTATCGGGTCTATCCCAAAGTGCTTAAAGAAGTTTTTGTCCTCGGCGGCTACGAAGGCGTAAATTACATGCTTTGGAATCTCTTCCAACTTAACGTAATACCTTCTTTGGACGGCAACATCTCCTAAGTAGTTTCCCTTTGAGTCATAAACGGAGGTTGCAACGGGTGGCCTCCAATTTTCCAAGACCTTTACGTCGGGAAGGTCTAAGTATATGAAGAAGAGGGCACTTAAAAGGAAGGCCAGAAGGGAAAACAGGGAGATGGAAAGGACCAAAAGAACCTTTTTCAGCACGGTTTTTATTCTCTAAGGTGGGTTATTTCGGAAGAGCCCTCATAGCCCCTCAGTCTAAAAAGGGAGACGATAAGGCCTAAACCTATTGCTACCTCCGAAGCTGCAACCGCCATTACAAAGAGGGAAAGGATTTGACCCTCCACGTTCTTAAAGTATCTGTCCAGGGCAACGAGAACCAGGTTTATCCCGTTTAGCATTAGCTCGGTGCTGACAAGGAGTGTTATAAGGTTCTTCCTTATTACTACACCCAAAAGCCCCACCAAGAAAACGAAAATCCCCAAGATTACGTAGAGCTTTACCAGCTCCATTAACTTCCTATTATAGCACGGAAACTTTTGCTAAAATACCTCTTTATGAAGGTAAAACCCGAGGACGTTAAGAGACTGAGGGAAATGACCGGAGCGGGGATACTGGACTGTAAGAAGGCCTTGGAGGAGGCAAACGGGGACTTTGAGAAGGCAAAGGAAATTTTGAGGGTTAAGGGCTTAGCCAAGGCTGAGAAAAAGGCGGGTAGGGAAACTAAGGAGGGAATAGTAAAAACCCTTTTAAGTGAGGATAAAAGTAGGGGGGTCATCTTGGAGCTCCTATGTGAGACGGACTTTGTGGCCCAAAACTCAGAGTTTAGGAAACTATCGGACTTAATAGCCAGGGCCCTCATAAACTTGGAGGAAGGTGAGGGGGACTTTAATAAAGTAAAGGAGCTTAAAGTGGAAGGGGTTAGCCTTGACGAGCTCATAAAGGGATACATAGCTAAGCTGGGGGAGAACATAAGGCTGAACAGATTTTACGTTATGGTTGCCAAGGAGGGGAAGCTCTTTGCCTACAAACACGGAGACAAGATAGGCACCCTCTTAGAATATAGCTCACAAAAAGATGGGGAGGAGGTGGCAAAGGAGGTGGCTATGCAAATAGTGGCCATGGCCCCAGACTTTGTCAAGAGGGAGGATGTCCCTGAGGAAGTTTTAAATAAGGAGAGGGAAATTTTAAAAAAGCAGGCTCTGTCGGAGGGAAAGCCACCCCACGTTGTAGATAAAATAGTTGAGGGGAGACTTAGGAAGTTCTTTGAAGAGAGGGTCCTAATGGAGCAACCCGCCATAAGGGATGATAAGAAAAAGTTTAAGGACTTTCTGAGGGGGTTGGACGAAAGCTTTAAGGTTTTAAGGTTTGTAAGGTTTAGCCTATGAGGAGCTCGGAGTATTTTAGAGAAACTAAGGAAACGAAGGTAAAGGTCCTCTTAAACTTGGACGGGAGGGGCAAGTATTTAATAAGAACCCCCGTTGGCTTTTTAAACCACATGCTTGAAACCCTTTCAAAACACTCCCAGTTTGACCTACAAGTTTCCGCGGAAGGGGACATTAACGTATCCCACCATCACCTTGTAGAGGACGTAGGGATTACCTTAGGGATGGCCTTCAAACAGGCCTTGAAGGAGGGAAAGGGTATAAGGAGGTTTGGTTTTAGTATAGTTCCCATGGATGAAGCCTTAGTCCTCTGCTCCTTGGACATAAGCGGAAGGCCCCTCTTTTTTTACGAGGACAAAAATTTAAGGGGAAAGATAACGGAATTTGACTTTGAGCTCATATGGGAGTTCTTCAAGGGCTTTTGCTTAGGGGCCTTAATTACAGCCCACTTAAAGGTATTGGAGGGTAAGATGTTGCACCACGTAGCGGAGGCCTCCTTTAAGGCCTTTGCCCTGTCCTTAAAAGACAGCGTTCGTTTGGTTTCAGAGGAAGCTCCCTCCACCAAGGGAAAGGTATGGTAAGGACCCCCTACCTTGCGGTGGACGGAATAGTGAAGGTATTCTTAAAAGGTAAGTTTGAGGGCATAGTCTTAATAAGGAGGAAGAACCCACCCATAGGGCTTGCCTTGCCGGGAGGTTTCGTTGAAGTGGGTGAAAGGGTTGAGGATGCCTTAAAGAGGGAGATGAAGGAGGAGCTAAACTTAGAAGTTAAGATAGAAAGACTCTTTAAGGTCTATTCGGAGCCCGACAGGGACCCAAGGTTTCACGTGGTTAGCTTAGTCTTTATATGTAGGGCAAACTCCTTACCTAAGGCGGGTAGCGATGCAAAGGAGAGCTTGGTCTTTAAGTTGGAGGATATACCCTTTGAGGAGTTGGTCTTTGACCACGCAAAGATACTGAGGGACTTTATAGGTGGGCTTTGAGGCTAAAACTTAGGATAATCTTAGAGAGGGAGGGAAGAAGATTAAAAAAGGAGGACTTTAAAGGTAAGGAGCCCCTTAGTTTGGCTTTCAGATATATATGCGAGTTTAAATACTTAGAAGCCAGCAAGTTTTTACAGCTTGCCCCCGATTGCTACGAAAAGTTTTACCTCCTCTACCTCATAAACTTAGCCTTAGGTCAGGAGGAGCTTGCAAGCGAATACTACAAGCTCTGGGAAAACTACCCCAGGAAAACGGACTTAGATATAAAAGTAAGGGGCTCAGAGGAAATTTAGAAGCTCCTCAACGTGGCCCTTTGCCCTTACCCTCTTCCAAACCCTTAAAACCTTACCCCCTTCGTCTATTAAAAAGGTGCTCCTAAGTATCCGGTTTTTACCATCTAAAACCCCATAACTTTTTGCCACCTCCTTACCTTCGTCCGAAAGGAGGTAAAAGTTTAAGGAGTGCTTTTCTCTAAACCTCTTGTGGGAGCTAACCGAATCGGGACTGACCCCTACAACCACATAGCCTAAGGAGCTTATCCTGTCCATATTGTCCCTAAAATCGCAGGCTTCAAGGGTGCAACCGGGAGTGTTATCCCTTGGATAAAAGTAGAGGATTACCCTTTTACCCCTAAAATGGGAAAGGCAAAAATTCCCCTCCTCTCCCTGTGGGTCTATACCCTTTAAGCAAAAGTCGGGGGCTTCCTTACCCTCTTCAACCATCATAACTTTAAAATATATTCCTTATGAGGATAGCCCTTTCGTGGTTAGGGGAGTTTGTGGATTTGGGTAAGGTTGACGAAGAAGAGCTTTTAAGGGTTTTAAACGAAAGGTCCGTAGAGGCGGTTTTGGACGAGTTTAACCTGCACATAAGGGACGCCTTCGTTGGTGAGGTAGTAAAGGTCTTACCGGGGGAAGTGGAGGTGCATTTAGGTTTTAAGAGGGTAAAGGTTAAAGGGGAAGGCCTAAGGGAGGGTGATTTGGTGATAGTGGTTTTAAGGGGTGGCAAAGTTTTAGGTAAAGAATTTAAAGAAAACCAACTTTTAAGGGTTGAGGACTTGAAGGTAGAAGACAGTCGGGGGGGTATTTTAAAGCTTTCAAGGGATGAGGCGGAGGT
>WFPT01000082.1 GCA_015487365.1 Aquificaceae bacterium | reverse complement strand
TCGTCTTCATCTCGTTGGCCAAAATGTATACGCTGTCTATTTCCTCCCCCTCAAACTTTTCCCTTATAAGGTTTCCCACCTCCTTTGCCACCTCAAATCTAACCTCCTTCCTAAAAACTTCCTCGTAGCCCTTTAAGATAGGGTAATCCCTCTTGGAAAAGTATTGGTAGCCCTTCCTCCCTATGAGGATTAAAAACTTTTCTTTATCCCCCTTTTGCCTTAAAAATTCCTCCGCTTCTTTTATGATGTTGGAGTTAAAGGCCCCCGCAAGGCCCCTGTCCGCGGTTATAAGGATAAGGCAAAGCCTCCTTTCCCTCCTAACCCTTACCAAGGGATGGATATCCTCTTCTATCCTCCCTGAAAGGTTCCTAAGCATCTCATAAAGCCTTTCCGAGTAGGGCCTTGAAGCAAAGAGTAACTCCTGAGCCCTCCTGAGCTTTGCAGCGGAGACAACCTTCATAGCGTTTGTAATCCTCCTGGTATTCTTTATACCCTGGATTTTCCTCCTTATGTCCCTTGGAGAAAGCTTGGGCATAGAGATATTTTAACACAGGCAAAAACTTTTGATAAAATTTAAGGCTATGCTGTTAGAAGAGATAAGGGATGAGCTTAAAAGGAAAGGGATAAGGCTAAGTAGGAGGAACGTAGAGAGGATTTTAAGGGCACTGATGGTAAGTGGAGACTTTTGGGAGGTGGTGGATATTTCCGAATCAACGGTCCCTATGGCATCGGAGGTCGTAAAGGAGCTACTAAGAAGGAACCTCCTCTTTAAGGACGATTCGGAAAATTTGAGATTTACCGAAGAGGGTAAGGACCTTTTAAAGGAGTTAAACTTAGTGGGTTTTGAGAGGATAAGTTGTCCCGCCTGCCAGGGTAGGGGTATTCCTTTCTATTGGGACTTAGACCTTTACAGAGAGTTTTTAGAGTTTGCAAGGAGAAGGCCAGAGCCCGTAAGGGACTACGACCAAGGGAGTGTGACACCAGAAACCACCGTTTCCAGAGTTTTATTCTTAAAGGACAGGGGGGACTTGGAGGGTAAGGAAATTTTAGTGATGGGTGCGGAGGACGACCTAACGGGTCTTGCGGTAGCCCTTACCCGACTACCTAAGAGGGTCCTAATACTGGACATAGACGAAAGGCTAATAAAGCTGGATAACGAAGCCTTTAAGGAGTTAGGTATAGATAATGCGGAAGCTATGGTCTTTGACCTGAGGGAGCCCTTCCCAAAGGAGTGGCTTAGGAGTTTTGACGTATTCATAACCGACCCTCCCGAAACCTACTCCGCCTTTAAGGCCTTTGTGGGTAGGGGTATAGCATCTTTAAAGGGGGAAGGAAGTGCGGGATACTTTGGCCTAACTTTAAGGGATTCATCCCTTTTTAGGTGGAGGGACTTCCAAAAAAGCTTAATAGAGGACTTTGGGGTGGTAATTACCGATATCGTTAAAAACTTCAACGACTACCAAAACTGGGGTTATCACCAAGAGACAAAGGCCAGCCAGATAGCACCCGTAAAGAAAGGTCCAAAGGGAATATGGTATCGCTCCTACTGGTATAGGGTTGAAGTCTTAGAGGAAGGCAAAGGCTTTAACGAAAGGATTTCCGATGAGGTTTTTTACTTGGACGAAGAGGGTTCTACTACTTAGCCTCCTTTCCTTTGCCTTTGCCCTTCCCCCCGATTACCTCTTCTACCAAAAGGTTAAGGAAAACCCTTCCTTGGCAAAGGAATTTTTAAAAAGGTTCCCAGACTCGGTTTTAAGGGACTCCGTTTTACTGATTCTGGCTAGGAAGGAGCCCCAATACTTAAAACTTATTGACCCTTACAGGTTAAGCCAAGGGCAGAGGGAGGAGTTTATAAGACTTTCTAAGGCAAAGAGAGGTATAGTCCTAAAATATCCTGAGCTCTTTTTGGAGGAGCTGAAAAACTTTAAGTTTGGTGAGGAGGAAAAAAGGGAGGTGGCAAAAAGGCTTTATGAAAGGAAGCTCATATCAGAAATCCTTAAAGCAAATTTAAAGGTTTGTCCCTACTACGGAATAGCCCTTTATAAAAAGAGGAGGTTAAGGGAGGCCCTAAAATTTTTAAAGGCTTGTCCCGATAAACTTTCAAGGCTCTACCTAAACAGGATATACCTAAGAAAAAACGAAATTTCAAAGGTTTATAGCTCCTGCTTAGAAGATAAAAGCTTTTGTTTGGATGCGGGCCTCTTTTACTTCTTTAAGGGCCTTCTACCTCTCTCCGAGCTCTTCTTAGAAAAGGCAAGGGAAAGTTTTAGGAAGAACTTTTACCTGGGGCTTATAAGCTATATAAGGGGTGATTATTCAAAGGCCATTACCTACCTTTCAAGGGCCAAAAAACTTTCAAAGGGTAAGGAGGAGCTTTCAAGGGTTAGCTTTTTTTTGGCAAAGGCTAAGGCAAACTTGGGAAAGGACTTTAAAAATGAGCTCTTAGATTCGTCAAGGGGAAAGGGCTTTTACGCCCTAATCTCCTCCTTACTCTTGTTTAAGAATTATTTAAAGGTTGAAAAAGTTGAGGCAAAATTGAAGGAAACAACCCTAAATTGGAAGGAGATTTACGATTTTAGTCCCTTCTACTTTCGCCTGGAAGTATTAAAGAGGAAGGATAGGTTAAGCTATGGAGATTACGCCCAAATAATTAAGCTTGACCCCTACATAGGTGCCAAGGTTTCCCCCTTCTTGGAGTTTAAATATCCAAGGCCTTACAAAATCTGGGTAAAGCTTGCCAGCGCAAGGTTTAAAGTAGAAGAGGAGCTCATATATGCGGTTATGAGACAGGAGAGCTTTTTTGACCCCTATGCGGTTTCAAGCTCCAAGGCCTTAGGCCTTATGCAACTCTTAAAGGAAACCGCGGATTGGGTAAGTAAAAGATTTAAAATACCTTACAAAAACCTCTTTAACCCAAAGGAGAACATAATTTTGGGAACCGCATACCTATCTTACCTACTAAAACTCTGGAAAGGGAATAAGATTTTAGCAATTGCCAGCTATAATGCAGGACCTAACAGGGTTAAAAACTGGAAAAGGTATGAGGACGAGTTCCTTTTTATAGAAACCATACCCATAAATGAAACGAGAAGGTATGTGAGAAAAGTCTTAGAAAACTACTACATCTACAAGAGCCTGCCTTAGAGCTTGACAAATCAAAGGCTTCGTATAAATTTTAAGGGAAAAAAGGAGGTGGAAGAATGAAAAGAAGGGTAAAGTATGTGATTAAGTTAGAGCAGGTGGAAGGTTTAAGGGAAAGGGAGAGGGAGCAACTAAGGGAGGTAGTTGAAAAGTTTGCTTTTAGGACCAACACCTACTACAATTCTCTAATAAATTGGGATGACCCAGAAGACCCCATAAGGAGGTTAGTAATCCCTTCCTTGGAAGAGTTAGAGGTTTGGGGGAAGTTGGACGCTTCCAACGAAAAGAAATACACGGTGGCCCACGGGACGGAGCACAAATACAGGGACACGGCCTTGCTTTTAGTGACGGACGTTTGCGGAGCCTACTGTAGGTTCTGTTTTAGGAAGAGGCTCTTTATGGATGACAACGATGAGGTGGCAAGGAGGTTAGATGAAGGCCTAAAATACATAAAGGAGCACAAAGAAATAAACAACGTTCTTCTAACGGGTGGAGACCCCTTGGTCCTTTCCACCGAAAAGCTAAGGAAGATTTTAAGGGAGCTTTCAGAGTTTGAGCACGTAAGGATAGTAAGGATTGGTTCTAAGATGCTTGCCTTTAACCCTTTCAGGGTTTTAGACGACAAGGAGCTTTTAAAACTCTTTGAGTGGTTTAACTCCTTGGAGGGAAAGCAACTATACCTTATGAACCACTTCAACCACCCGAGGGAGCTTACAAAGGAGGCCAGAGAGGCCATAAGGTTAGTTAGGGAAACGGGAACGGTTATGACAAACCAAAGTCCCATAATAAGGGGTATAAACGACAGCGAGGAGGTTTTACAAGAGCTCTTGGAAGAGCTTGCCTTTGAGGGAGTCCCACCCTACTACCTATTCCAGTGTAGGCCTACCATGGGAAACAAAACTTACGCTACCAAGATTGAAGAGACTTTGGACCTCATAGAAAGGGTAAGGAGTAAAGTCTCTGGGCTCTCTGCAAGGGTAAGGTATGTAATGTCCCACGAAACGGGTAAGATAGAGATTGTAGGTAGGACGGAAAAGTATATATTTTTTAGGTATCACAGAGCTGCGAGGGAAGAGGACATGGGTAAGTTTATGGTCTATGAGAGGAACCCAGAGGCCTACTGGTTTGACGACTACAAGAACTTGGTGGATGAATTTAAATCCTATGTAGGAATAAATTAAATTTAATGAGGAAAGGTGCGGACTTAGTAATAGAAACCCTCTTAGAGGAAGGGGTAGAGTATATCTTTGGAATTCCCGGCGGGGCCATAATGGAAGTTTACGATGCCCTTTACAGAATAGGTGGTATAAAACATATTTTGGCAAGGCACGAGCAGGGAGCTGGGCATATGGCGGAGGGTTATGCGAGGGCCACAGGTAAGGTAGGGGTTGCCATGGCAACCTCTGGCCCCGGGGCTACAAACTTAGTTACCGCGGTTGCGGACGCATACATGGACTCGGTTCCCGTAGTCTTTATAACGGGTCAGGTTCCAACCCATATGCTCGGAAGTGATGCCTTCCAAGAGGTAGATATAGTTGGGATTACAAGGCCTATAACCAAGCACAACTTTTTGGTAAAGAGGGTTGAGGACCTACCCTTAATTTTAAGGCAAGCCTTTTATATAGCAAAGACCGGAAGGCCTGGACCCGTTTTGGTAGATATACCAAAGGACATTACCCAAAAGCTCACCGACGTAAGGATACCCTCCCAAGAGGAAGTTAAAAAGTCCCTTGTTGGATACAATCCCCATACCGAAGGAAACTTAAAGCAGATAAAGAGGGCTTTGAGGCTCATAAGCTTTTCCAAGAGGCCCGTCCTTTACGTAGGTGGAGGAGTAATAAGTGGAAATGCCAGTGAAGAGCTCAGGAAGTTTGCGGAAATTTTAAACATACCCGTTGCCACCACAACCCAAGGTAAGGGAGCCTTCCCGGAAAACCACAAACTCTCCTTGGGAATGCTTGGGATGCACGGGACCTACTATGCCAACATGGCGGTATATAACTGCGACCTCTTAATAGCGGTAGGTGCAAGGTTTGACGACAGGGTCACTGGTAAGGTTGAAGAGTTTGCTCCAAGGGCAAAGATAATACACATAGACATAGACCCAGCCTCTATATCCAAAAACATTACCGTAGATGTTCCAATAGTTGGAGATGTAAAGGTGGTCCTTAAAAAGTTCTTAGAAGAAATAGAAGAAAAGGGAGTAAAAATTATGTATCCAGAAGAGAGGGAAAAGTGGCTGAGCCTAATACAAAAGTGGAAAAACCTTTATCCCTTAACCTACGAATTTTCCCATAAAGTTATAAAACCCCAGTATGTAATAGAAAGGATTTACCGATGGACTAAGGGAGAGGCCATAATTACCGCAGGGGTTGGACAGCATCAGATGTGGGCCACCATGTTTTATAAGTTCTCCTTCCCAAGGCAGTTTATAAGTTCAGGGGGTCTTGGGACTATGGGCTTTGGGCTACCAGCGGGAATAGGGGCAAAGGTGGGAAGGCCTGAAAAGGAGGTTTTCGTAATAGATGGGGATGGTTCTTTCCTAATGACCATGCAAGAGCTAATAACCGCGGTCCAGTATAAGATTCCCGTAAAGGTAGCCATAATAAACAACGGGTATTTGGGTATGGTAAGGCAGTGGCAGGAGCTATTTTACGATAAGAGGTATTCGGAGGTAGATTTGTCCGTCCAACCCGACTTTGTAAAACTTGCGGAATCCATGGGAGCGGTAGGACTAAGGGCGGTTAAGCCAAAGGAAGTAGATGAAGTCTTAGAGACCGCATTAAAAGTTGAGGATAAACCTGTGGTAATAGACTTTGTTGTAGATAGGGAAGAAAACGTATTCCCGATGGTCCCAGCGGGCAAATCTTACAGGGAGATGATACTGGAAAAGGGTAAGGGGG
>WFPT01000081.1 GCA_015487365.1 Aquificaceae bacterium | reverse complement strand
GTATTTAATCCTGTGGTTGTATAAAAAGGGTAGTTCCGAGCTGTCGTATCCCACCCTTATCTTTATTCCGGAGAAAAATAGGATAAGGGCGGTCCTCGTTGAACGGTGAAGAGATAAAACCACATCAAAGTTTTTTATCCTCTTTAAGAGCGTAGGTATTTCCCTAAAACTTTTGTTGTAGGTAATTACCTCCACTCCCTTAAAGTCCTTAAATAGTTCCCTTACAAAGGGTCTTCCCACCAAGGAGACTTTGTATTTATCCCTCAAATTTAAAAGCAGGGAAGAAGTAAGAACTAAGTCTCCCAAGTATGCGGTGTTCCAAACCAAAACCTTCATAAATTTTTTATTGTAATGTTGGTGGATGAGTTTGACGTTGCGGTAGTAGGAGGGGGACACGCAGGTATAGAGGCGGCGTTGGCTTCTGCGAGGATGGGGGCAAGGACCGTAATGTTTGTCTTAAAGAAGGAAACCATAGGTAAGATGCCCTGTAATCCCGCAATAGGTGGGATAGCAAAGGGTATAGTGGTAAGGGAAATAGATGCCCTCGGGGGTGAGATGGCAAAGGCCATAGATGAGACGGGAATACAGTTTAAGATGTTAAACAGGAAGAAGGGTAAGGCGGTTTGGTCTCCAAGGGCTCAGGCGGACAAAAAGCTTTACTCCCTTTACATGCAGAGGGTTTGCCTTAGTCAGGAGAACTTGGTGGTTAAAGAGGAGGAGGTGGTAGATATAATAGTTGAAAACAACAGGGTAGTTGGGGTTAAGACCTCTCAGAACTTAGAATACAGGGTAAAGGCGGTGGTGGTAGCAACTGGAACTTTCCTCAGGGGGAGGATATTTATAGGAGATAAGAGCTTTCCCGCGGGAAGGGATGACGAACCTCCCTCCGTTGGACTTTACAACTTTTACAGGAGGCACGGTTTTCCCCTTATGAGATTTAAAACGGGAACTCCCGCAAGGCTTGACAAAGACAGCATAGATTATTCAGTTTTAGAGTTGGCACCAGGAGATGACCCACCCCCAAAGTTTTCCTTTTGGTCTGAGCCTAAATACACTTACTGGTTTGAAAAGGGTAAGAAACAGATAAACTGCTACCTAACCTACACCACTCCAAAGACCCACGAGATAATAAGGAAGAACTTAAAGAGGACAGCCCTTTACGGGGGTCTCATAAAGGGTATAGGCCCAAGGTATTGTCCTTCCATAGAGGATAAGGTTGTAAAGTTTCCCAACAAAGAAAGGCACAGGGTCTTTTTAGAGCCAGAAGGTATAGACAGCGACCTAATCTATCCTAACGGCCTTTCCACTTCCCTGCCAGAAGAGGTCCAGTGGGAGATGTATAGGAGCATTCCGGGCCTTGAAAGGGTAATTTTAAAAAGGCCAGCCTATGCCATTGAATACGACGTAGTTCCACCCACGGAGCTCTTTCCCACCTTAGAAACTAAAAAGATTAGGGGTCTTTTCCATGCGGGAAACCTTAATGGAACCACCGGTTATGAAGAAGCTGGTGGTCAGGGAATCCTTGCGGGTATAAACGCAGCTCTAAGGGCCTTTGGGAAGGAGCCCATAACTTTACCGAGGGAAATCAGTTATATAGGGGTTATGGTGGATGACCTTACCACAAAGGGAGTTATGGAGCCTTACAGGCTCTTTACCGCAAGGTCTGAGTATAGATTGAGTTTAAGACAAGATAATGCAATTTTAAGGCTTTCTGAGATAGGCTACAAGGTAGGGCTTTTGGACGAAGAAAGGTTTAAAGTCGTTAAGGAGCTTTCAAGGGAACTTAAAGAGTGGGAAGAAAGGTATGAAAGGGAAAGGGTCTTGCTAACGGTAGGTAAAGAAAGGAAAAGCTACAAGGTTTCAACCCTTTTTAGTGCGGGTTATAAAATTAAAGACTTGGAAAAGTTAGGTGTTGAAACTCCTCAAAAACCCTATTTAAGGGAGGAGTTAGAAATTCACCTTCACTACAAACCCTATGTAGAAAAGGAAAGGGCATTAAACGAAAAGATTAGGAAGTTGGAGGAGGTAAAACTGCCCCCAGACTTTCCCTACGAGAAGGTCCCGGGCCTTAGGAAGGAGGCCGTAGAAAAACTTAAAAAGTTTAAACCCTTAACTTTGGGTCAGGCTATGAGGATAGACGGCATTACACCCGCGGTAGTCCAAAACCTTCTTATATACCTAAAATGCAAGTTAGGTTAAACAAATACCTTTCCATGTGTGGCATTACTTCAAGGAGGAAGGCGGAAAAGCTCATTTTGGAGGGAAAGGTAAAGGTAAACGGGAAAACCGTAAAGGAGCTTTCCTTTAAGGTGGATTTAAAAAAAGACAGGGTAGAGGTAAATGGGAAGCTAATAAGACCCCAAAGGAAGGTTTATATAATTCTCAACAAACCCCCTCTATACTTAACCTCCTTAAAGGACGAAGGAGACAAGAGGTCTATAATCCACCTACTAAGAGGTGTAAAAGAAAGGGTATTTCCAGTAGGGAGGCTTGACTACAATTCGGAGGGTCTTCTCCTCCTTACCAACGACGGAGAGTTGGCCCACAGGGTTTTACACCCTTCCTACAAACTGCCAAAGACCTACTTGGTTTTAGTTGAGGGTAAAATAACTAAGGCAAAGCTTGAAAGGATTAGGAGGGGAGCCCTTTTGGAAGATGGCTTTGCCCACCCGGAGGAAGTTTTAATAAGGAAAACCTATAACTCTAAGACCCTCTTAGAGATTACCTTCACCGAAGGGAGGAAGCATTTGGTAAAGAGGTATTTGGGACACTTTGGACATAAAGTTTTGAGACTAAAAAGGATAAGAATAGGTCCCATAAGTTTGGGAAACTTAAAGAGGGGACAGCTTCGCTACCTTACCAGGGAAGAGGTGAGGCTCCTTAAAGAAAGCGTTGGGCTTTGAGGGCCACCTTACAGGAGCTTTCAAAGGCACTTACAAGTTTGTAGCAATCCTCTAAGTCCTCCCCTACGCAAAAAACTCCGTGTCCCTTTACCATGGCCAGGTTTTTCCCCTTTAAGTATTCTGGTAAGGAGTCCCCTTCTAAAACTTCCACCTCCCCACCGAAGAGGTAAATACCCTCCTTATCCCTTAGCCTTATACTTTCACCCCTCAAAGAAAGGACTATGGCGCTGGGTGGATGGCAGTGTAAGACACACCTTTTACCCGTTTCCCTTATGAGGGTCTCGTGGAGCTTTATTTCCGTAGAGGCCCTATCCCTCAAAGGGTGCTCCTTTCCAAAGGGTAGCTCCAATACGTCCTCTTCCTCCAAAAAGCCTATGCTTGACCTAGAGCGCGTTATCAGGATTTTACCCCTATAAAAGCAACTTATGTTTCCAGAAAGGCCATCCACCAACCCTTCCCTGTAAAGTCTCCTCCCAACCTCTATAATTTTCCTTACCAAATACTTCCTCATCCCTTTAAAATCCTCCTCAGGTCGTTTATGAGAACGAGTAATATAAGTAAAGAGATTATCACATAGCCTAAGGTTATCCAGTATTCCATAAACTTCTTAGGGAGGCTTCTTCCCCTCAAACCCTCCATTAAAAATATTAAGACAAGCCCTCCATCAAGGATGGGTAGGGGTATTAGGTTGAAAATACCAAGCTGTAAGGAAATAAAAACCATAAGGTTTAAGAAGGCGTAAATACCCTTCTTCATCTCCTCACCCGCCATGTATGCAATGGAAAGGGGACCACCTAAGTTTTTAAGGGAAACCTGCCCCTTCAATATACCCACCAAAAACTTTAAGGTTAAAACCGTCATCTTATAGTTTATCTCCAAGGAACTCTTGAAGGCTTCAAGGGGCCCAAGCCTTTCTTTAATGAGTTCTAACTTTGGCCTTATCCCTATGAGTTTCACTTTACCCCTCCTTACTGGAACCAGGAAGAACTTTAAAACCTTATCCTTCCTCTTTACTTTTAGGTTTATAAGGTCTGAGCTCCTTATTAGGGGTGGAATTTCAAACCAGGAGCTTATCTTTTTTCCGTTTACCTCCAAAATCAGGTCCCCCTCCCTTATGCCTACCTGCTGGGCGGGTGAGCCCTTTAAGACACCCCCTACGATGGGTTTTAAGTAAGGGTAAATGCCCAGGTCCCCCTTTAACTCATCCCGTTTTAGTTTAACCTTTACCCTCTTCCCGTCCCTTAAAAAGACAAAAGTAACTTCCCCTTCAAGCCTTTGGGAAATGAGGGCCAGGTTTAACTCCTTCCAGTTTTTAACCTCTTTACCGTTTATACTCAGTAGCTCGTCCCCAACCTTTACTTTACCGTAAAGGGGTGAGTCCTCACTTACGTATCCTACGACCACCTTTTCGTAAAGGTATTTGGGAACCTCTCTACTTAAACTGAGGAGAAAGGTTAAAAGGAGGATGGAAAAGAGAAAGTTGAAGAGGGGACCTCCGAGGGCTATTAGGATTTTCTTTAAGGGGTGTTTTTTTGCAAAGGAGGCCTCATCTTCCACTTCCCCCTCCTCACCGTAAAGCTTCACATAACCACCAAGGGGTATGAGGCATACCCTGTATTGGGTTTCCCCCACCTTCTTAGTTAGGAGGGGCTTTCCAAAGCCAACGGAAAAAACTTCAACCCTTACACCAAAGAGTTTTGCCATAAAAAAGTGACCAAACTCATGGACTATAACCAAAATCCCCACTAAGATTAAAAATCCCACCAAAAAGTCCATCTCACATTAAATTATAGTTAAAGTCTATTCCCATACCCTTTAAGGCCCTTAAAAGCTCCTCACATACCCTTACCCTGTGCTGGGACTCTAACAGATACTTTTTACCGTTTTTCCTCACTTCAAACCTTAGGAGGGAGCCCTCTTTTGAGTAAAATTCCCTTAAAGTTCTT
Organism: Aquificaceae bacterium; assembly: GCA_015487365.1. Taxonomy (GTDB): domain Bacteria; phylum Aquificota; class Aquificia; order Aquificales; family Aquificaceae; genus S012-77. The sequence continues at coordinate 3,258 of WFPT01000081.1, read as the reverse complement.
TCCAGTAGGTCCAAGTCCTCATCTCCCCTCAGCTTTAAGGTTATACTAAAAGTCTTTAATAGAGGCTCCTGTGGAAGGTATGCCTCCTCTAAAACGAGGGAAATTATACCTTCATCCTCCCTGACTAAGGCCTTCAAGATTAAGATTTCACCCTCTTTTAGCTTATCTTTAAACCTTTGGTAGGTCTCCGGGAAGGCTACGACCTCCACAACACCCGTTTCATCTCCAAAGTTAAAGTTTGCCATCAGCTTATCCTCCCTGACCTTCTTCTTCTTTAAATCCTCCACCACCCCTAAGACTCTTACGTGGGCGTCCTTGAAGTCTTCCAGTTGGCTAACCCTTATTAGGTTAAAGGCTCTAAGCTTTTCCCTATACCCTTTGAGGGGGTTACTGGTTATATAAACACCCAGGAGCTCCTTCTCCCACTTAGAGGGCTCTACCTCCCCTTTTACCTTGGCCCTGTTAAAGAGGGTAACCTGACCCACTATTCCCTTACCCTCTAACTGGGACAACAGTTTTTCCCTGCCCACCTTAAAGCAGTCAAAGGCCCCAGCCTTTATCAGAGATTCTAAGACCTTTTTATTTATCTTCTTCCTGTCTATCCTGTTTAAAAACTCCAAAAAGCTCTTAAATTCTCCCCTCCTCTTCCTTTCTTCCACGATAAGCTTTGCACTCTCTTTACCTACGTTCTTTATCCTCCCAAGGCCAAACCTTATCCCCTTGCCCTCCACTTTAAAATCCACCTCACTTTTGTTTATGTCCGGTCTTAAAAGCTCAAAGCCAAACTCCTTTGCATCCTGTAAAAGTTTTAGGAATTTGTCGTCGTTCTTTTCCAAGGAAAGCTTTACGGTGAAGAAGACCTCAGGATAGTTGGCCTTAACGTAGGCGGTCCAGTAGGAAAGGTATGCGTAGGCTACCGAGTGGGATTTGTTAAAAGAATAACTGGCAAACTTTTCTATATCCTCCCAAAGTTTTAGGACCTTCTCCTTGGGCTTTCCCCTTTCAAGGGCACCCCTTATAAACTTTTCTTTCATCTCCTCCATGAGCTCCTTCTTCTTCTTACCTATGGCCTTCCTCAAAGTGTCCGCCTCACCGGGACTGAATCCACACAGGACCTGTGAGATTTTCATTATCTGCTCCTGGTATATGCAGAGGCCGTAGGTCTCTTCAAGGATGGGCTTTAATTCTTCAAACTCGTATTTAACCTCTTCCTCCCCGTGCTTCCTCCTTATGTAAGATTCTACCAGCCCGCTCTTTAAGGGACCTGGTCTGTAAAGGGCCAAAACCGCCACCAGGTCGTCAAAGTGGTCAGGTTTTAGCCTCCTCAAAAGCTTCTTCATTCCAGAGCTTTCCAACTGAAATACACCCGAAGTCCTCCCCTCCCTCAAAAGCTTAAAGGTCCTTTCGTCGTTCAAAGGGAGCTTTAAGTAATCTATCTCTTCGTTATAAACTTCCCTTATCATACTTTTCATCCTGTCCAGCTCCGTTAAGGTTTTTAGCCCCAAGAAGTCCATCTTCAAAAAACCCAGCTCTTCAAGCATTTCCATATCAAACTGGGTGGCCACCTTCTTTTCCTTATCGTAGTAAAGGGGTAGAAGCTCTTCCAAGCTCTTTGGGGCTATGACAACCCCCGCAGCGTGCAGGGAGGTGTGCCTGGTCAATCCCTCCAACTTTAAGGCTACATCCACCAGCTCCCTTATCCTCTCATCCCCTTGATAAAGCTCCCTAAACTTCTTCACATTCTCTTCAATATCACTCCTGTGCCTTCCATACTTTTCCATCAAGCTTTCCAGGGGCTCCTTTACCATCTCCTCCAAGGTTAGCCAACTACCCTGAACGTCCCCCTGGGGTATTAGCTTTGCCAGCTTGTCCGCCTCCGAGTAGGGGAGGCCTAAGGCCCTTGCGGTATCCCTTAGGGTTTGCTTTGCCTTCATTACGTTGTAGGTTATAATCTGGGCAACCCTATCCTCACCATACTTTTCCCTAACGTAATCTATTACCTCCTCCCTCCTTTCCTGGCAAAAATCTACGTCTATATCCGGCATGGAAACCCTCTCCGGGTTTAAGAACCTTTCAAACAAAAGCCCGTGCTTTATGGGGTCTATGTCCGTTATACCCAAGGCGTAAGCTACCAAGGAGCCAGCGGAGGAGCCCCTACCGGGACCAACGGGTATTCCCCTGTTTTTAGCCCAGTTTATAAAGTCCTGAACTATTAAAAAGTATCCGGAAAAGCCCATCCTCTTTATAACTTCCAGCTCGTAGTAAAGCCTTTCCCAATAAACCTTATCGTCCTTTATCTGCCCCCTCTCTATCCTCTTCCTAAGCCCCCTTTCAGAGAGCTCCGTTAGGAAATCGTCCAAACTCTGCCCGGAGGGGGTTTTAAATTCGGGGAGAAGGTAACCCCTGTTGGAGAGGATTTTAAACTCATTATCAACCTTTTCCGCAACCTCTAAGGTGTTTAAAAGGCACTCCTCGTAACCCTCAAACTTACCCTCAAACTTTTTCCACATGTATTCAGGGCCCGCAAAGTGTAGGTCCTCGTTTATGGCCTTAAAGTTAGAGTTTTGAAGCTCAAAGAGGGTCTTTTTCATCTGCAAGGCCATTAGGACACTGTGGGCAAAGCGGTCCTCGGGTTTTAAGTAGTGCGCATCCTGAGTGGCTACAAGCTTTATACCGTATTTCCTGGCAAGCCTTATTAAAACCTCGTTTGCCCTCCTTTGCTCCTCCAAGGAGTTACTCTGAATTTCTAAGTAAAGGTCCTCCCAAAAGATTTCCTTAAACTTTAAAACCCACTCCTTAGCCTTTTCCTCGTCCCCCAAACTGGCATAGTGGGTGGGAACACCTTTAAGACAGGCGGTAAGACATATTAAACCCTTTGAATACTTCTGTAAGAGCTCCAAATCTATCCGGGGCTTGTAGTAAAAGCCCTCCTTAAAGGAGAGGGTGGATAGTTTTATGAGGTTTTTCAGGCCCTCCTCGTTTTTGGCTATTAGTATTACGTGGTGGTTCTTTTTGTCCGTCAGGTTATCCTCTGAGGCCTTCTCCCTCCTGTCAAACCTGGAGCCCTTGGTAAAGTATGCTTCCATACCTATCAGGGGTTTTATACCCGCCTCCTTGGCCCTCTTGTAAAAGTGGTAAATACCGTAGAGGTTTCCGTGGTCGGTTATGGCAACCGCCTTGTAGTTTAACTCCTTAGCCCTGTCTATTAGCTCATCAACCTTTATGGCACCGTCTAGGAGAGAATACTGGGTGTGGAGG
>WFPT01000080.1 GCA_015487365.1 Aquificaceae bacterium | reverse complement strand
GGGGTAAAGAAAGGGTAAAAAGGATAAGCTTTACCCTCACCAAAGGGGGGATAAGGACAGAGAATGGGAGTGAGCTAATCTTCGTCCCAAAGCTGGGGGAGGTTCTCGTTGAAGAATTCCCCTCACCCGCTGAGTTTGAGATTTTAGTCTCTAAGGGTGGGAAGGTGGAAAGGGTAAGGCTATTAAAGAGGAGTGGTGAGCCCCTCCTGGACGAAATTTTAACGGATTTTTTAAAAAAACTTAAATTCGTTAGGTCAAACCGTCTGAGGAGGTTTAGGATAACCTTTTACTTTTCTCCCAGCTTAAAGTAGGAGGGCTTCCTAAACTCTTCCCTTTCGTAGGGAAAGTCCTTCCTGTAATGGACCCCCCTACTCTCTTCCCTCCAAAGGGCACTCTCTACAACCCCCAGGGAGAGTAAGAGTAAGTCTATATCCCTCCTAAGCTTTGGGGTTATTTCAAAGGACAGGAGGTAGTCTAAGGAATTTAAAATTTCTTCCTTTAACCTTAAAAGGCCCTTCCTATCCCTTTCAATCCCCCCGTATTCCCACATAAGTTTCCTAATCCTGTCCAGGTTAAAATTGGGCTCCCCTCCCCTTTTACCTCTCCCTTCGCTCTTAAAATTTTTGGTGGAAAAGCTTTTACTTTGAAGGTCAAAGAAAACCCCGTAGGCGGTCCTCACCCCAAAAACTATCCCTTCAAGGAGGGAGTTGGAGGCCAAACGGTTTGCCCCATGAACACCCGTGCAGGCACACTCCCCTACCGCATACAGTCCCTCCACCGTGCTCCTACCAAAGCTATCTACCGATATTCCACCTATGAAGTAGTGGGAGGCTGGGGTTATGGGGATGGGCTCCCTTTCGGGCTCGTAGCCCCTCTCCCTTAAAAAGGTGTATATGGTGGGAAACCTTTCCTTTAAGTTTATCCCCCTCTTTACCAAGGGCCTTAGGTCCAAAAAAACTTCCTTCCCCTCTTTCATCTTCCTAAAAATGGCCCTCGCCACTTCGTCCCTTGGTAATAGCTCGTTTATAAACCTTTTACCTTCACAGAGGAGGTGTGCCCCCTCACCCCTTACGGATTCGGATATTAAGAGGCTCGTCCCCTTAAAGACGGTTGGGTGGAACTGAACAAATTCTAAGTTGCAGAGTAGGGCCCCAAACCTTAAAGCTATGCCTATGCCATCCCCCCTAACCCTTTTTGGGTTTGAGGTAATAGAGTATATTCCCGCTCCCCCTCCCGTTGCAAGGACCAAGGCCTTTAACCTTAAAAACTTTAACCTTCCCTCCTCGTCCGTATATAGGACTCCCTCAACCCTTTCCTCCCCCACTATCTCCTGCAACTCTCCCTTTAAAAGGGGTATTCCCTCCTCCAAAACCCTTTGGTAGAGTCTTTCGTATATGGCCTTACCCGTATAGTCCTTTACTTTAAAGACCCTCTTGAAGGAGTGCCCCCCCTCCAAGGTGGTTTCCCCGTCAAACTTTACCCCGTAGTTCATAAGGTCCACAATCCTCATAGGACCCTCGTAGGTTAAAATCCTTACCATCTCCTCGTTGGCTATGCCTCTACCCGCCCTTAGGGTGTCAAGGAAGTGCTTGTAGGGGGAGTCTCCCCTGAGGAGAGCTCCCGCTATCCCCCCCTGCGAGTAGTAGGTATTCCCTATACCCCTCGTAAGGATTAAGACGCTCCTCCTTAACTCTTTCAGTTTAAGGGCACAGGATAGACCCCCTATACCACTCCCTACAACCAGAACCTCTACCCTTTCCTCCGGTATCCTTCTAAGGTCAAACCTTAGGAGATTTTTCATTTAATATCCTCAGGAAGGCCTCTAAGAGCTTTTCCTCGTTGTGCCTTATGTAATTTTCCCTTTCCCCTATTAGGTCCTCCGCATACACCTCCACCCCCATCTTAGCTATGGCGCTAACGTCTGGTATTACGGGCTCCTGTCCCTGCTCCAAGTATTTTTTTAAGAGTTTATGGGGTGGCATCTTGGTATTTACCAAAGCTACGTCAACCTTTGAAAGGCCTGTCAGCTCTAAGAAAACCTTCAAGTGCCCCGAGGCGCTCAGACCATCGGTTTCCCCGGGTTGGGTCATTATATTGACTACGAATACCTTTAAAGCTTTACTCCTTTCAACGCAAGACCTGAGGTCTTCAATTAGTAGGTTCGGGATTATAGACGTGTAGAGGCTCCCTGGACCAAAGATTATAAGGTCCGCGGTTTCTACTTTGGCTATGGCGGATATGGGGCTACTTACCTTTTTAGGCTCTATCCACATACCTACAATCCTACTCCCCGTCTCCTTGCCGTATAGGGTTATTTCCTCTTCGCCCACTACCGTCTTTCCGTCCTCAAAGCGGGCACAGAGCTGAACGCTCTGGGTAGTGGAGGGTATAACCTCCCCCTTTATCTTTAAAATTTCAGAGCTTATCCTTATGGCCTCCAAGAAGCTCCCAGTAATTTCCGTAAGGGCGGTTAGGAAGAGGTTCCCAAAGGCATGACCCTCTAAACCTTCCCCCTTAAAGCGGTATTGGAAAAGACTTTTTAGTATTTCCTCACTTTCTGAAAGGGCCACCAGGCAGTTCCTTATGTCCCCGGGAGCGGGTATTTTGTAGATTTTCCTGAGCTTACCCGTTGAGCCACCGCTGTCAGCGACCGTAACTATGGCACTTAAAGATTCAATACTTTCACCCACCTGCTTTTTTAAACTTCTAAGGAGGGTTGAAAGGCCCGTCCCTCCACCTATGGCCACTACCTTCATACAAAAATTGTATAATACTAACCTATGTTTGAATTTGCCCAGAGGCTGAAAAAGCTTCCCCCTTACCTTTTTGCGGAGCTTGACAGGAAGAAGAGGGAGAAGTTGGAAGAGGGAGTGGATGTTATAGACCTTGGGGTGGGGGACCCTGACCTACCCACCCCAGAGCCCGTTGTAGAAAGCTGTAAGAGGGCCTTAGAGGACCCAAAAAATCATAAGTATCCCTCCTACGAAGGGCTTTTGGAATTCAGGGAGGCGGTGGCAAACTGGTATAAAAGGCGCTTTGGAGTTAGCCTTGACCCCGAAAGGGAGGTTATAGCCCTAATAGGCTCTAAGGAAGGTATAGCGCACCTACCCTTGGCCTTCGTAGAGGAAGGGGATTTTGTCCTGTGTCCCAGTCCCGCCTATCCGGTTTATAGCATAGGGACTACCCTTGCTGGGGGTGAGCCCATCTTCTACCCCTTAAAGGAGGAAAACTACTTTTTGCCCGATTTAAATGAGATTCCCGAGGAAATCTTAAAGAGGACCAAAATCCTGTGGATAAACTACCCCAACAATCCCACCTCCGTTTCCATAACTTTACAAAAGCTTGAGGAGATAGTGGAGTTTTGCAGGAGGTATAACATAATCTTGGCTTCGGACTTAGCCTATTCGGAAATTTACTTTGGGGAGGTAAAACCCCCCTCCGTCTTACAGGTTGAGGGGGCAAAGGAGGTTTGCATAGAATTTCACTCCCTTTCTAAAACCTACAACATGACGGGTTGGAGGATAGGTATGGCGGTTGGAAATCCAAAGCTTGTAGAGGGCTTGGGTAAAGTTAAGACAAACGTAGATTCGGGCCAGTTTAACGCAATCCAGGTGGCGGGTATAACCGCCCTAAACTTGGGGGAGGAATACCTTAAAAAGGTAAGGGAAACCTATAAGGAAAGGAGGCTCGCGGTGGAGGAAGCCTTGGAGAAGGTGGGAATTGAGTTTATACGTTCTAACACCACCTTTTATTTGTGGGCGAAGGTCCCAAAGGGTTTTGATTCGGTAGGTTTCGTTTCCTATTTAATAGAAAAGTGTGGGATAGTTTGCACGCCCGGTAGCGGTTTTGGAAAGGAGGGGGAAGGATACTTTAGGATTTCCCTTACCGTCCCAACCCAAAGGCTCTTGGAGGCGGTAGAAAGAATAAAGGCTAACCTCTAAGGGAAGAGGGACAAAGATAGTTTCACCCCCCTCTTTAAGGCACTTAGGTTTTCCCCGATTCTGTTGAGAAGGTTTAAGGCCTCCTCGTAGTCTTCCCCTCCCTCCTTTAAAGACTTTAAGGTAAAGAGCTCCAACAGATATAAAAAGAGCTCCCTGTCTTCTAGGTCCTTGCCTTCCACGGCCTTTAATATTTCATACCTTTTAAAGGGCTCAGAGTTTAAAAAGTTTTTGGCAAGGTGTAGAACCTCTTCCCTTTCCTTTAAGAGCTTTGCCCTACTAACGCTTCCACCGCTCAGCTCAGCCACCTCCTGGGAGACTTTGGCAATCTCCTTAACCTTTTCCACCTTCAAGGGCTCAACGTAGAGGTTAAAGCACCTTGATTGTATTGTCTTTAAAAGGTTTTCCCTCCTTGAAGTGGTTATTATTATCGTTGAATTAAAGGGGGGCTCCTCCAAGGTCTTTAAGAGGGCGTTTTGGGAGGGGGGCTCCATCCTCTCACCCTTTTCAATTAGGACCACCTTTTTCTTACTCAAAACGGGCCTTAAATCCAGAAACTCCTCCATGGCCCTTACCTGCTCTATCTTTAAGGTGGCCCCATCGGGTATTAAAAGAATAAAATCTGGGTGCTCCCCCATAAGGTATAAAAACTTTCCTTCCTCCGAAAGGTAACTGATTTCCTTCAAGGAGCCCCCTTTAAGCTTGTTTAGGAAGGAGTTAAAGCTCTTACAGGACTTACAGTTGTTGCAACCCCAGGGCTTTCCACAGAGAATACCCCTTGAAAGCTCCAAGGCCAAGGTGCTCTTACCCACACCCTCCTCCCCGTAGAGCAACAGGGCATTAGGGATACGGTTTAGCCTTTGGGCCTTTTCCAAGAAGTCCCTAACCCCCATTAAAAAAAATTCTATGCTACAATTTTATATTATGGCTTCAAAGGCAAGTGGAGGCTCCACCAAAAACGGTAGGGATAGTAGGTCTAAGAGGTTAGGGGTAAAGAGGTTTGACGGTCAGTTCGTAAGGGCTGGGAACGTTTTGGTAAGGCAGAGGGGAACTAAGATTTACCCGGGTCAGAACGTAGGTATGGGCTCTGACTTTACCCTCTTTGCCAAGGTGGACGGTTATGTGAAGTTTGAAAGACGGAGGAATAAAAAGTTTGTTAGCGTCATACCCGTGGGTTGATGCTGGGAGTCCTCGGGGGTAGTGGCCTTTACTCGGTAGGGGGGTTAAAGCTCTTAGAGGAGGTTAAGGTAAACACTCCCTTTGGGGAGCCATCCTCTGAGATTTTAATATACGAGCACAACAATAAAAGGTTTGCCTTCCTCCCAAGGCACGGAAGGGAGCACGACATCCCACCCCACTTAGTCCCTTACAGGGCAAACCTTTGGGCCTTTAAGGAAGTTGGAGTTAGTAGGGTTTTGGGAATTTATGCGGTAGGGGGTATAGACAGGAGCCTAAAGCCCGGAGAATTCTTCTTTATTGAAGACTTTTTGAACTTTACAAGGAGGGAGGATACCTTCTACGAGGGTAGGTTTTCCAAACGGGTAAGGGGTGAGGATGAAGTTTGTGAGCTCATTAACTCCAAGAAGGTCGTCCATTTAGACGTTTCCAGAGTATACTGCGAGGAGATGCTGGGCCTTGCCAAGAGAATTTTAGATTCTAAGAAGCTAAAATATGAGGTTGGGGTTTATGCCTGCACACAAGGACCCCGCTTTGAAAGTAAGGCGGAGATAAGGATGCTTGAAACCTTGGGAGCTCAGGTGGTAGGCATGACCGCATACCCAGAGATAGTCCTTGCAAGGGAGCTGGGTATGTGCTACTTAGGGGTTTGCGTTGTAACAAACCCCGCCGCGGGTATAGCCAACTACAAGCTAACCAGTGAAGAAGTGATAACCCTTATGAGGAGTAAGAACGAGGAGATAACCCACTTCCTCTTGGAACTTTTAAAGGCCCTTCCGGAAAAGCTTTCCTGCGATTGCAAAGGGGTCTTAAAGGGTGCCCAAGTTTAAGTTAGCCCTTCTGGGCTCAACGGGCTCTATCGGAAGGCAAACCTTAGAGGTGGTAAGGGAATTTAAGGGGGAGGTGGAGGTCTTTTGCCTTTCTGCAAGGAGGGCCAGCGGGGAGCTCTTAAAACAGGCTTTAGAATTTAGACCTAAGTTCGTCTTAACCGTTGAAAGGCCCAAGGAAAGCTTTTTAAACTCCCTGCCCAAGGAGACCAAACACCTACCCTTTGAAAGGGAAAGTTTGGAGGAGGTTATAGCCCTCTCGGATAAGGTTTTAAACGGCGTTTCCAGCATATACGGACTCCTTCCCACCTACCTGACCTTAAAGGGGGGTAAGTTGCTCCTTGCCAGCAATAAAGAATCCATAATATGCCTCCCAAAACTTATAAGGGAAAACGTAAATAGGGTAATACCGGTAGACAGTGAGCACAGCTCCCTCTTCTTCCTCTTAAAGCTCGTTCCAAGGGAGGAGGTAAGGAGGGTTTACATTACCGCATCGGGGGGACCTTTTAGAACCTACCCAAAGGAAGCCTTAAACTCCGTAAGTCCAGAGGAAGCCCTGAACCACCCCACCTGGAAGATGGGTAAAAAGATAACCGTAGACAGTGCAACCCTTATGAATAAGGGTTTTGAGGTGATTGAAGCCACGGTCCTCTTCAACTTAAAGCTGGAAGAGGTTGAGGTGGTAATACACCCTCAGAGCAAGGTCCACGCCCTCTTGGAATTAAAGGATTCCACCTACCTTATGCACATGTCAGAAACGGACATGAGGATACCCATAATGAACGCCCTCTTTTACCCAAAGAGGGTGCCCTACCCCTTTAAAAGTCCCTCCCCCCTTGAAATGGGAAAATTAACCTTTGAAGATTTGGATGAAGAAAAGTTTCCCTCCATAGCCCTTTGCAGGGAGGTTGCCAAAAAGGGGGGGAGCTACCTCCCCGCCTTGGTCTCAGCGGACGAAGAGGCGGTAAAACTCTTTTTAGAGGGCAGAATTTCCTTTTACGGGATATTTAAACTCATAGAGGAGGTCCTAAAAAGGGTCTCCTACCAAAGGGACTTAGACCTTGAAGGGACCCTAGAAGTCTTTAAAGAGGTAAAGGAGCTGGTAAAGGAGCTGGTGGGTATAATTAAAGGTTAGGAGTTATGGAAAGACTTTGCGCTCTGGATGTTGGAAACGGTGAAACCCTCTGTCTTTTGGGAGAATACGACGAAAGGGGAGAGCTTTACATTCTGGCCCAATCTAAGAGGAAAACTCAGGGGCTGAACAGGGGGGTGATTTCTGATATTGAAAGGCTATCTTCCACTTTAAGGGAGTGCGTTTTGGAGGTGGAGAGGATGAGCGGTATAAAGGTAGATGGGGTCTTCGTTTCCCTCTCCAACCCCAAGTTAAAGAGTGAAAACTTAAAGGAATCCGTTTTAATATCCACCACCCCAAAGGTTATAGACGAAGGGGACCTAAACAGACTTTTGGAAAAGATAAATTTAAGGGCGAGGGATGACGAATACGAGATTATACACAAGATACCAAAGAGCTACACTTTGGACAACCAGGAGGGGGTAAAGAACCCCGTTGGCCTCATGGGAACAAAGCTGAGTGCGGAGGTCCATATAGTTAAAGTCCCAAAGGTTCACCTCCTAAACTTTAAGAGGGCCATAAATAATGCGGGTTTAGAAGTTTTAGGGGTGGCCTTTTCGGGAATTGCAAACTTTTACTCCCTCCTAAAATACGAGGACGTTGAAGATGGGCTCCTCCTGATAGACCTTGGACACTCCTTAACAAACTTCGTCCTATTCTTAGAGGGTAGCCCTACCCTCTGTGGAGTGGTTCAGCTGGGCGGAATAGACATTACGAAGGATGTAGCGCACTACTTGGGGACGGACCTTGAAGAGGCTGAAAAAATAAAAAAAAACTATGGGAGCGCCTTGGTGGAGCTAACCAAAAACTCAGAGGGGACCACTTTAAGTGGAAAGAGGAGGAAAAACGTTTCCTTGGAGGAGTTATCTAACGTAATTCAGGTTAGGGTTGAGGAGATTTTGGAGGAAATAGCTAAGGGAATACAGGAAAAGGGGTACGACTTAGACCAGGTTAAAGGTGGGGTAGCTCTAACTGGGGGTGGCTCTAAGCTGAGGGGAATAAGGGAGCTCTGCGAAAGGTTCTTCAACCTACCCACCTTCTTACCCTTACCACGGGAGGTTTATGGACTCAGTGAGGAGCTAAAAAATCCAGAGTTTTCCACCGCTATCGGGCTACTGAAAATGTTTAAAAACTTTAAGAATGTGAGGAAGGAAAAACCTTCCAAAAACGGTAGCTTTTTAAAAAAATTGCTAAACTCCATAAAGAGGATGTGGGAGGAAGAATTATGAGGGAGCTTTTGTTCTGGCAGGCCCTAAACGAGGCTTTAAGGGAGGAGATGAGGAGGGAGGACTCGGTAATAGTTTTAGGTGAGGACGTAGCCTTTTTTGGGGGTCAGTTTAGGGTAACGGAGGGTCTTTTGGCGGAGTTTGGTCCAGAGAGGGTAATAGATACACCCATAAGTGAAAACGGCTTTACGGGTATGGCGGTAGGCATGGCCTTAATGGGTCTAAGGCCAGTGGTGGAGTTTATGACCTTTAACTTTTCCCTCTACGCCTTTGACCAGATAGTAAATAACATAGCAAAGTTAAGGTTTATGTCCGGTGGCTCTTTAAAACTCCCAATGGTTTTAAGGGGACCAAACGGAGTTGGGATACAACTTGCATCCCAACACTCCCAGTGTATAGAACCTTTGCTCTTAAACGTCCCGGGGATTAAGGTGGTTTGCCCCTCCTCCCCTTACGATGCAAAGGGTTTGTTAAAGTCCGCCATTTTGGACGACAACCCTGTAATATTCTTAGAGCCCATATCTTTAACCTTTAAAAAGGGTTTCGTTCCAAAAGAGGAGTATTACCTACCCCTGAACAAGGCTCACTTAAAGAGGGAGGGAAAGGATGTAAGTATAATAACCTATGGAAGGTACGTGGATTTGTCCTTAGAAGTTGCAAAAGAGTTTGAAAGGGAAGGGGTTTTGGTGGAGGTTTTGGACCTGGTAAGTTTAAAGCCCTTGGACAAAGAAAGTATTTTAAAGAGTGCAAAAAAGACTAAAAGGGTTTTGGTAGTCCAAGAGCCTCCCCTTGAATACGGACCCGCCTCCGAGGTTTTAGCCCTAATAGCTGAGGAGTTAGAAGGTGTAAAGGTAAAGAGGTTGGGAGGGAAGAACTTACCAATACCCTACAACAAGAACTTAGAAAGGGCCTGCATACCCTCAAAGGAGGAAATAATC
>WFPT01000079.1 GCA_015487365.1 Aquificaceae bacterium | reverse complement strand
GGGCTCGGAGATGTGTATAAGAGACAGCCCACAGTATAGGTCCAGGAGGTGCATCTGATAGTCTCTCCTTTTTAGCCTTTGGCCTTCCCCCTGGCTCTGTAAGACTAAGTCCTCTTTAAGGAGTGACTTTATGGTTTTAAGGTTTGTCCCCTTACCGTTTAAATAATACCTTGACTTACCTCCTCTTACCTCCTTCCTTACTATCATTCCATTAATTTCCGCCTCAACGGTGGTCCCCTCAGGATAGCTCTTTCCTTCGCTCAGTAAAAATTCCAAAGACCTTACCAGGAGGGACTTCCCCGCACCCGTTTCACCGCTTATTACGTTTAAACCCTTACAGAATTCAAGCTCCACCTCCTTGAAGAGGTAAAAGTCCTTTAAGTAGAGCCTCCTCAGCATTACCTTTAAAAATATAAACCTTTTAGCTCCCTCAAATAGGTGGAAACCCCTAAGCCCACCTCCTTCAAAAGGCCCAGCCTCTTTAAGGCCAGTTCCAAAGAAGAGAGGGCGTAAATCAGGTCAAGGGGTTTTTGTCCCATGTGGGATATTCTGAAAATCTTTCCCTTTAGCTTCCCCTGTCCCCCCGCAAACCTGACCCCCAGCTTTAAACACTCCCTCCTTATTTCCTCAGACCTTTCACTTTCTACCACCGTCATGGATATGGCGGGTTTTTCGGGAAAGATTTTTAGGTTGAGCTCTCTAATGGCCCTTTCCATGGCCCTTGCGGTTGTCCTGTAAGCCCTTTCCACCTCCTCCATACCCCTTTCCAGGAGCATCTTTAAGCTCTCTTCAAGGGCCAAAACCAGGTTTATGGCTGGGGTAAAGAGGGTCTGGCCTTCCCTCTGGGCTTTAACCTCTTCCTTTAAGTTGAAGTAATAACTCCCTGTCCTTAAACTTTTTTCCGCCTTTTGGGAAAACCAGATTATGGAAAGGCCTGGGGGGAGCATTAGAGCCTTCTGGGAGCCCCCTATGAGGACGTCTATACCAAACTCTTCAACCTTTATGTTATATACCCCTAAGGCGGTTATGGCATCTACCACCAGGAGGGTTTCCCTTTCCCTTAAAATTTTCCCCACCTCCTTTACGTCGTTGTAGGCACCCGTTGAGCTTTCACACATCTGCAAGAATACCCCCCTGTATTCTCCCCTCTTCAAGGCCTTTTCCAGCTCCTCCAAGTTTAAGGAGCTACCCCACCTGAGCCTTAAAACGTCCGTTTTTAAACCGTGTAGCTTACAGATTTCCTCCCACCTCTGCCCAAACTTACCCCCCTCCACTACCAAAACCCTGTCCCCTTCTTTGAAGAAGCTAAGGACAGCACATTCCATGGCACCCGTCCCCGAGGAAGTTAGAAGGGCCAGGTTGTCCGTTTTCGTTTTAACTAACTCCTTAAAGAGCTCCCTAGTCCTTAAAAGGCTCTCCTTAAACTCTTTGGTCCTGTGGTGTATTATCCTCCTTGAAAGGACCTCCCTTATCCTTTCTGGTATTTCCACGGGTCCAGGTGTAAAGAGCCTCTCCATCCCTTACTCACTCCTTATCTTCAATACCAGAAATTGGTTTGACCTTCCCCTCCTAATGAGGAGAAGGACCTTACTCTTACCCATTTCCCTAAACCTTCTTATAAGCTTAACGAAGTGGGAAACGTCCCTTACCTTAACCCTGTTTACTTCTAAGATTATGTCCCCCCTCCTTAGGCCACTTTCATAAGCCAAGCTGTTAGGTATTACCTCCTTTACCAGGATTCCGTAGTCAAGGCCGAGCCTTTCCCTTTCCAGCTGGGTTAGGTTCCTTACTATAAGTCCTATACCCTCTTCGGGCCTCCTGGAAACTTTAAACTTCCTCTTTGAGGGTAACTCCCCTATCTTAACCCATAGGGTTATCCTCCTGTTTCCCCTCATAACTTCTATTGGGACCCTTTTGCCCGGTGGGGTTTGCATAACCTTTAACTGTAAGTCCCTAACGTCTTCCACCTTCTGTCCGTTGTAAAGGAGTATTACGTCCCCCACTTTTAGGCCAGCCTTTTCCGCGGGACTGTTTTTTACTACCTGGGCCACCAAGACTCCCGAATACACGTTTAAAACTTCCGCAATATCGGGGGTTATGTTTTGTATGACCACCCCCAACCAACCTCTTACTACCCTTCCCTTTTCTATTATCTGGTTCATTACCCAGCGGGCTAAGTTTATGGGGACCGCAAAGCCAAGGCCTTGACCCTCCGCAACTATGGCGGTGTTTATACCTATTACCTTACCCTCTATGTCTATCAGGGGCCCCCCCGAGTTACCCGGGTTTATGGGTGCGTCCGTCTGTATGAAGGATTCGTATTCGGTAAGGCCTATACTCCTTTTTAGGGCGGATATTACCCCAACGGTAACGGTCCTTTCAAGGCCGTAGGGATTCCCAATAGCTATCACCAACTGCCCCACCTTTAACTTGCTGGAGTCTCCCAAGGTCGCAACCCTCTTTGCTGGATTTTCTATACCCCTTGCACTTACCTTTATAACCGCTATGTCCGTTTCCGGGTCCGTTCCCACTATCTGGGCCT
>WFPT01000078.1 GCA_015487365.1 Aquificaceae bacterium | reverse complement strand
AGACAGATACCCTTCAAGTGAATTTTTTTAACATCGTATTATTATTTAAATTTTATGGGCATGACGATAGCTCAAAAAATACTGGCAAAGAAGAGCGGTAGGAAGGAGGTCCATCCCGGGGAGCTCATAACCGCCAAGGTGGATGTAGCTATGGCCAACGACGTTACCGCACCCTTGGCCATAAAACTCTTTAAAAAGTATAGAATAAAGAAGGTCTTTGACCCCGAAAAGGTTATCCTGGTCCTCTCCCACTTTTTACCCGCAAAGGATATACTCTCAGCAGAGCAAGCTAAAATGGTCAGAGAGTTTGCCAAGGAGCAAGGAATAAAGTGGTTCTTTGAGGAGGGTGAAGGTATAGAGCACACCTTACTTCCAGAAAAAGGTTTAGTTCTACCCGGAGACTTGGTAGTGGGAGCGGATTCGCATACTTGCACCTACGGGGCCTTAGGGGCCTTTTCTACGGGTGTTGGCTCAACGGACATAGCCTATGCCTTTGCAACCGGTGAGATTTGGCTGAAAGTTCCTCAAACCATAAGGTTTAACTTTTACGGAAGGTTAAAGCCTTTTGTAATGGGTAAAGACCTAATCCTTTATACGATTGGCCAAATAGGAGTGGATGGGGCCCTCTACAAGGTTATGGAATTTGGAGGGGAGACCATAAGGAGTCTTTCTATAGAACAAAGGCTCACCATAACCAACATGGCGGTAGAGGCGGGAGCCAAAACGGGTATAATTGAGCCCGACGAAACTACCTTAGAGTATGTAAGTAAAAGGGCTAAAAGGCCTTATAGAATATACAAAAGCGATGAGGATGCAAACTATTCTGAAATTTACGAGTGGGACGTTAGCAACTTAGAGCCCTTGGTGGCCCATCCCTACCTCCCTTCAAACGTAAAGAGTGTATGGGAATCAACGGACGTTAAAATAGACCAAGCCTTTATAGGTTCTTGCACCAACGGAAGGATTGAAGATTTAAGGGTTGCAGCACAAATCTTAAAGGGTAGGAAGGTCCATAAGGATGTCCGTTGTATAGTAATTCCCGCTTCAAAGGGTGTTTATATACAGGCCTTAAAGGAAGGACTGATAGACATTTTCTTGGATGCGGGTTGTATAGTTTCCCCTTCAACCTGTGGGCCTTGTTTGGGGGGACATATGGGAGTTTTAGCGGAAGGTGAAGTTTGTGTTTCAACTTCTAATAGGAACTTTCCCGGGAGGATGGGTCATCCAAAGAGTAAGTCCTACCTGGCAAACCCAGCGGTGGTTGCAGCGAGCGCTGTTATGGGAAGGATTGCCCACCCCGAGGAGGTCGTAGGAAAAGCCCTTATAAGTTGATGGATTTTTTCTTAAAGGGTCTTGAAGCTTTAAGGGAAAAAAACCTTTACAGGGAGAGGGAATTAGTAGGGGAGGACCTTATAAACCTTTGTTCTAACGACTACTTGGGGCTTTCCAAGGACGGGAGGGTGGTGGAGACCCTCATAAGGTGTTTAAAAGAGACTAAGAGGGTGGGGAGTGGGGCCTCAGCTTTGGTTTCGGGCTATACCAGGGAGCATAAGGAGTTAGAAGAGTATTTGGCACACTTTAAGGAGGCCCCAAGGTGTGTCCTCTTTGGCTCCGGTTATCTTGCAAACGTTGGGGTTATACCCTCCCTGGTGGGGGAGGGGGACGTTATTTTTTCAGACCAACTGAACCACGCCTCCATAATAGACGGTTGCAGGCTTTCCAAAGCAAAGGTTTTTATATTTAAACATAAGGACTACAAAGAGCTGGAAGAGCTGTTAATAAAACTTAGGAAAAATTATAGGAGGTGCTTAATAGTTAGCGACAGCGTTTTTAGTATGGAGGGAGACCTTGCGGATTTAAAAACTTTAAGGAAACTCTCACAAGAATACGATTGTATCCTCTATATAGACGATGCCCACGGGACGGGAACGATAGGGGAAGGAAGGGGAATTTTAAGGGAGTTTAAGTTAAATTTTTTTGAAAATTTAATCCTAATGGGAACACTTTCCAAGGCGGTGGGAGCCTACGGAGCTTTTGTTTGTGCAAAAAATGAGGTTATAGACTACCTTATAAACCTCTCAAGGACCCAAATATTTTCAACCTCCCTTCCCCCATGCCTGTGTAAGGCCTCCCCTACTTCCTTAAAGATTATAGAAGAAAACCCTGAGCTAAGCCTAAAACTTAGACAACTTTCAGAAAAAATCTACCTTAGATTAAAGGAATTTTTTAAGGAGGTTCATTATTATAAAACACCCATAATCCCCATTATAGTTGGAGAAGAGGGAAGGACCTTAAAAGTTTATGAGTTTTTAAAGGAGAATGGGTTCTTTTTAAGGGCCATAAGATACCCTGCTGTTCCAAAGGGGAGAGCAAGGCTTAGACTTACGGTGAGCTTAGCCTACGATGAGGAAATTTTAGAGAGGTTTTTTGAGGTTCTATTGAAAGTCCCCTTTGAGTTTAAAATCTAAATTAATCTTCTATGGAAAAGGTTTTCATCTACGATACCACTTTAAGGGACGGAGCGCAAGGTGAAGGTGTTAGCTTTTCCGTTGAGGACAAGGT
>WFPT01000077.1 GCA_015487365.1 Aquificaceae bacterium | reverse complement strand
CAGCATAGCAGACCAAATATGGAGTTTACTACCTCACGGGAAGGTAAAAGAGTATTTGGAATACAAGGCTAGGGAGCACAATATAGAAGTTGAGTATATTTGTGAAGTCTATACTTCGGGGGTGGACAGCTCCGAGGATGGAGCTGTTTGCAAAGAAACCTACACTCCCGAAGCAAGAATAAAAAGGGGACTTTTTAGAACTAAGTTTTTAGGGCTTTTGAATGCTGATGTTAATGCTTGCAGGAACTTACTCAAAAAACTTGGAAAGTTTGACCTGATAAGTGGGATATTAAAACCTAAGAGGTTAAGGGTATTTTTTAAGCTGAAAGGAAGTAGCTCCGCTATACCCCTGTATGGGGGTGTAGGTAGGAGTAGGGGCGGCGTGAACCCGCCTGTGGTGGTAAGGCACTCCAAAGAGGGTGCAAACCCACCCGAAGCCCCGCATCAAAGATGCGGGGTGGTTCATGCTCTTTGTCATAGAAAATTTAAACCTCTTGCCTATAATATATACCCATAGGGGGTATAGGTATGGAGAAAGAAAGATGTGAATTATACCTAAGCCAAAAAAGCGTAGAGGAGCTTTTAAGGAGGCTTTCAAGGATTGAGGGCCAGATTAAGGGTATAAGGAGGATGATTAGGGAAAAGAGGAGTTGCGATGAAATCTTAATCCAGATAAGTGCGGTAAAGAGCGCCCTAAGTGGGTTAGCCTTAAAGCTTTTAAAGGAGCACATAGACTCGTGCGTAAAACCGGGTGTAGAGAGTGGGGACATGAAGGCCCTTGAAGAGTTTTTAGAGGCTGTAAAGGAAATTATGAGGAGGTGCTAAGATGAAAAACTTTTTTGGGAGCCTTATAGGTATAATTTCCTCACTTTTGGTAGCATCCTGCTGTTTAGGCCCAACCCTCTTTTTAATCTTTGGAGTGTCAGTGGGCTCCCTCAGCTCCTTAACCTCCTTAGAGCCTTACAGACCTTACCTTGTAGCCTTAGGATATTTAGGTGTAGGCTACTCCTTTTACAGTAACTACTTAAAAAAACCCCGCTGTGAATGTAAGGAGCAAAGAATAGGCAGGGCCTTAACCTGGATATCCTTCTTACTGCTTACCGTAGCCACCCTTTACCCTTACCTTTTGGAAAAAATTTACGGAGGTGCATAAAATGAGGAGGCTAATTTTAAGTTTCCTCTTATTTTTAGGCTTGGCCTTTGGGGACAAGCTTTTGGTCATTGACATTGACGGTATGTATTGTAGGATGTGCCCTATTGCCATAAGGAAGGCCATCTTAAAGGTAAAGGGGGTTAAGTGGGTAAAGACCTCCTTAAAGAACGAGATGGCGGTAGTTGTAACCGAGGATAACGTAAAGGAAGAAGAAGTTTTAAGGGCCATACGCATGGCTGGGAATTACGACGGTAAGATTATTGGAGAGACCAAACTTTAAGGAGGTGCTAAGATGGTAAAGCTAAAAATTAAAGGGATGACCTGTGAGCACTGTGCAAGGACCGTTAAGCTCGCCTTGGAAAGCGTAGAGGGGGTTAAGGAGGCTAAGGTTTATTTCCCAGAGGGTTACGCGGAGGTGGAGCTTGAAAAGGATGTAAATCTTAAAGAGCTAATAGAGGCGGTAAGGGAGGCGGGCTATGACGCTGAAATCTAAAAGCTATGAACTTTTGGTAATAGGTGGGGGCTCCGCTGGCTTTGCGGGGGCCATAAGGGCCATAGAGCTTGGGGCAAAGAAAGTATTGGTGGTGGAAGAGGGTGTAATAGGGGGGACCTGCCTAAACAGAGGATGCATACCCTCCAAATACCTCATAGAGGTAGCAAAGACCTTTTACACTCCAAAGTCCAACCCCTTCTTAGGTGTTAAACTCCAAGGTGGGGAGCTAAACCTTGAAAAGGTTGTGGAGTTAAAGGAAGAGATTTTGAAGAAGTTAAGGAGGGAAAAGTATTGGGATGTGGTTAGCGCCTACGGGATAGAATACCTAAAAGGGCACGGTGAGCTTTTAGGTGATTCAAAGGCCAAGGTAAGGGGAGAGGAGGTGAGCTTTGACAAATGCCTAATAGCAACGGGCTCAAGGCCCTCAGTCCCACCCATAAAGGGTATAAAAGAGGTTCCCTACCTTACCAGCGACAACATCTTTGACTTGAAGGAGTTACCCGAGCACCTGATAGTTATAGGGGGAGGGGCGGTAGGTTTAGAATTGGGACAGGCCTTTTTGAGACTGGGCTCTAAGGTTAGTCTGATAGAGGCTTTACCCGATATAGCCTTTTCCCACGAGCCCGAAATTAGACAAAAGCTGAGGGAAATTTTAGAAAGGGAGGGGATGGAAATATATACCTCCGCAAGGGTAGAGGAGGTTTCAAGGGAAGGGGAAAGGGTTAAGGTTAAAATTCTTTTGGAGGGGGAAGAGGCTGAAATTTTAGGCACCCACCTACTCGTTGCAACAGGGAGGAAGCCTAACACCGATAACTTGGGTCTTGAAAGGGCTAAGGTCTTAAAGGACGAAAAAGGTTTTTTAAAGGTAAATGAATACCTTCAAACCACCAACGAAAACATATACGGGGCGGGGGACTGCGTAGGAAAAAACCTCCTCGTTACCCTTTCAGCCCTGGAAGGTGGAGTGGCGGTTGAAAACGCCTTCCTTGGAAACAAGAAGAAGGTAGATTACCTCAGCGTTCCAAGTGCCATATTCACAGAGCCCGAGGTGGGAAGCGTTGGACTAACCCAAGAGCGGGCTGAAAGGGAAGGCTTTAAGGTAAAGGTCAGGGTCTTGGAACTTTCAAAGGTCCCGAGGGCGGTTATATCCTTAAAAACGGAGGGTTTGGTGAAGATGGTGGTAGAAGAGGGGACCAACAAAATCTTAGGGGTTTCCCTCCTTTCACCTCAGGGGGCGGAGATAATTCAAAAGGTAGTCCCCTTCATAAAGTATAAGCTCAGACTGGAAGACCTGATAGAGACGGTAGATGTTTATCCCACCTTCTCGGAGGCTATAAAGCTTTGCGCCCTTTCCTTTTTCAAGGACGTTTCAAGGCTTTCCTGCTGTGCCCAGTGATAAAACTTCAATATCCCCGAAGGGCTCCTTCTGTTTTAACTCCACCTTACCCTCGTTAAAGTAGTGGAGTAAGGCTAAAAATTTTGCGGGAAGGTCCCCACCTTTTACCCAATCGCTTAAATAAAACCTTTTAACTTCCTTTAAAAGTCTTTCAAGTTCTTGCATAATGTCTTCAAGTTTTATAGGATTTAGAGGAAATTCCAATACTTCAAAGTCCCTTTTATTTTTCCTTTTACCTTTATACCCTTTAACTTTTCTTTTTGGTG
>WFPT01000076.1 GCA_015487365.1 Aquificaceae bacterium | reverse complement strand
TGGTAGTCCAAGAGCCTCCCCTTGAATACGGACCCGCCTCCGAGGTTTTAGCCCTAATAGCTGAGGAGTTGGAAGGTGTAAAGGTAAAGAGGTTGGGAGGTAAGAACTTACCAATACCCTACAACAAGAACTTAGAAAGGGCCTGCATACCCTCAAAGGAGGAAATAATCAATGCCCTCTTGGACCTTCTAATCTGATGGCTACCTTTATCTTATTCCTCCATATTGTAGGTGCCTCCTTTTGGATAGGCAGTATGCTCTTTTTAATCTTGGTCCTCCACCCGTTTTTAAGGGAGCTCTTAAAGGAGAAAAAAATCTTTTACAGGATACTTAGGAGGTATAACTTCATAGGGACTACCCTAATCTTACCCTTTATGCTCATAACGGGCCTTTTAAACTTACACTACGGTGTGGGAATAAAAGAGGCCTTCTCGGGGAAGGGAGACTATTCAAGGACCTTCCTCTTAAAGTTTTTCCTTTATTGGCTCGTCTTTGCCCTGAGTGTTTTCCACGACTACCTGGTGGGTCCCAAGGGACTTGAAGAGGAAAGGTTTAGGAAGGTGGCAAGGTTTGTAGGGATTGCAAACCTCCTTCTGAGTTTAACCATAGCCTTTTTAGGGGTAAAGTTAAGGTTTGGGGGCTAAGTGTCTTTCTTTAAGGTGTTTCAAAAGGATTAGTTTGTCCTTAGGCTTTAAATCCATATGGAGCCTTGGGAAGAATATGCTCCTTCCGTCCCTCAAAACCCCTATTACCCTGTAACCCTTTGGCTCCAACCTCTTCTGGGCTTCCTCCACGCTTTTAAATTGGTTAGGTAAGAGTTCAAAGTTTGCCTCCGAAGTTATGAAGGTGAAGAATTTAAGGAGCTCCTCATTTTCTAAGAGCTTTGCCACTATACTCCCTACCAGCTCCCCCTCCGTAATGACGTAGTTGGCCACCTTCCTCTTCCTAAAAGTTTGGGCGTTTTCCTCCAAAAGTATCTCACTTATTATGAGGGCATTTTTGTTTAACTCCCTACTGAGCAGGCTGGCCAAGATGGTCCTTGCATCCACCGAATCCTCAGAGGTTTGACCAAACCTCTCCGCAAAGATTAAAATCATACTGGCCCTATCAACCCCCGCCCTCAGAAGGACCTCCTCCTTGGCAAAGTCTCCGTTTATAAAGTATAGGTTTTCGGGTAGGTTGGAGGGAAGGTGTTGGGAAATTAAAACCACTTCCTTTTCCAAGGGCCTTTCCGATAAAAAGGAAACTATCTTCTTACTTATCTCGTTCCAACCGCAGATTACTATGTGCCCCTCAAACTTCCTATAAACCAACTTTCCACTCCTCATAAGGATAATATAGTTTAAGAAGCTAGAGCTTATCAGAGCGGTTATAGAAGAGTAAAGGAGTAGGCCTCCAAAGGCTATGACTATTGCCAAAACCTTACCCTCAAAGGTTATAGGGACCTTGTCTCCATAGCCCACTGTTGTTGCGGTGATGAGGGCAAGGTAGAGGGCGTCAAATAAATTTTTAACGTAGGGGTTTTGGGCTTCAACCTCCACCGAATACAGGATTAGTGTTGAAGAGATTAAAAAGAGGAACAAGAAGAAGAGCAAGAAGAAGAACTCATAACTGGTGCTCTTAAAGACCCAAATAAAAGCTCCAAAGAAGTATCGGTATCGGTGGAAAATCCTGTACATCCTCGCAAAGATTATGGCTACCCTTAAAAGCCTAAAAGGTTGGTAGTAGGGTATGAGGGCCACCAAATCCAGTATGCTCAAAGGATTTGCCAAGTAAGATACCTTATCTTTGGCAAGGTAAAGCCTGCCTAAAAACTCGTAGAGAATGATTAGGGAAACGAGCCTTTCAAAGTCCCTTATTGTCTCATAAACCTCCCTCCTTAAACCCTTTATCTCGTAAAAGATTCCCAAAATTACCGAAAGCAGGACGAAGGAAACGGAAAAGGACTGATAAATTAAAAACTTAAAGCTCTTGTCATTTTCTAAGGTTTCATAAAGAAAATTTTTTAATCTTTTTTCCATCTATTTACTATCTTTGCCACCGTCAGGTCCCCCCAAACGTTTACGGAGGTCCTGAGCATATCCAGGAAGCGGTCTATACCCAGAATGAGTCCTATACTTTCCAAGGGTAGGCCCACCGCCTTTAAAACCAAGCTCATGGTAACCAAACCCGCGGAAGGTATCCCAGCAGCCCCTATTGAAGCAAGGGTTGCGGTTAAAAAAATCAGTATCAGTTGAAGGAGTTGCAGTTTTAGGCCGTAGGAGTTTGCAATAAATACTACCGCAACCGCCTCATAGAGGGCGGTCCCATCCATATTAACCGTTGCCCCCAAGGGTAAGACGAAGCGAGCGACCTCCTTCCTCACCCCTCCCTTTTCCTGACAAACTTCCATGGTAACGGGTAAGGTTGCAGAAGACGAGGCGGTGGAAAGGGCCAAGAGGGGGGCCTCCCTTACCTTAAAGAAGTATCGGTAAGGGTTAAACCTACCTAAGGTAAAACCTAAGAGGGGTAAGGTTATAAAACCGTGTATCAACAGGCCTAAAACCACAGTAAGGGCGTATTTATAAAGGGAGAGGAGGGATGAGATTCCGCTTTGGGCGGTAGTGTTTGCCACTATAAAGAAAACCCCAAGGGGAGTTAATAAGATTATAGCCTTCGTTAAAACCAAGAGGGCATCGTTTATACCGTCCATAAAGTTTTTTGCATGCTCCCTCTTTTCCTTACCAACCCTTAAAAAGGCCAAACCCAAGAGCAAAGCAAAGGTTATAACCTGTAAGGGTCTTCCCTCCGAAAGGGCCCTTATGGGATTTTCCGGAACTACGGAGTTTAAAAAGTCCTTTAAGGTGAAGGAGGAAACCTTTAAGCTACCTGTTAAAGCTTTTCCCTCCAAGGGTGCCCTCGGCTCTAAGAGGGAGACCAAAACGAGGCCCGTAATCACCGAAAGGGAAGTGGTAATTAGGTATAAAAAAAAGGTCTTAAAGCCCAAGTCCCTAAACTCACCCATCCCACCCATTTGGAGCATGCTCATAAAGACGGAGGTAAATATTAAAGGTATTACCACCATCTTTAAAAGACTTAAAAAGAGCTCCCCCAAAAAGTGTAGGGAGGTTGAAACCTCCGGGAAGAAGAAACCAAAGAGAGCTCCAAGGATTAGGGCCAGGAAGGTTAAATTTTCCAACCTTATTAGCTTTTCCATAATTTAATAATATGGGCGTTTTGGTCGCTGGCTCAACGGGTTTTGTGGGTAGGCATCTAACTAAGGCCCTCTTAGAGGAAGGCTATAAAACCTACGCCCTTTACAGGAAGGAGGAAAAGTTAAAGCTCCTACCAAAGGGAGTTATACCCTTAAAGACCGATTTTAGCTTTAACTCCTTAAAGGAGATATTTTCCCAGGTTAGGCCCAAGTTCTTCATAAACTTGGTGGGAATACTTTATGAAAGGAGGAGGGGAGACTTTTATAGGGTCCATCACCAGCTCACCAAAACCTTCGTTGAGCTCTGTAAAGAGTATAAAGTTGAAAAAATCTTACACATGAGTGCCTTGGGGACTCAGGAGGGGGCCCCCTCTAACTACCACAGGTCCAAGCTCCTTGGGGAGAGGGAGGTTATAAACTCTGGCCTTAGACACACCATTTTTAGACCCTCCTTAATTTTAGGCTACGGCCAAAGGCTCTTTTACGATGTAGAAAAATACGGAAAACTCTTTCACCTCTTCTTAGTCCCTAACTCTGGTAAGTTCCTCTTCCAACCCGTGGATGTAAGGGATGTAGTTTTTGCCTTCATAAGCTCCCTGAATAAGGAAGACACCGACGGTAAAATTTTATGCCTCTGTGGCAGGGACAGGGTTACCTTTAAAGAGCTTTTAAGGGATACTTTAAGGCTCTTAGGCATTAGGGCCCTCATAATTCCCTTCCCAAAGTGGGCCTTATACTACTTAGGTTTTTTAGTAGAAAGGCTAATCTACCCTCCACCCTTTACCCCGGACCAGATGCTTATGATGTCCAAGGATAACGTTTGTGAGGAAAATCACTTAAAAATGTTTAAGGAGCCTATCGGTTATAAAG
>WFPT01000075.1 GCA_015487365.1 Aquificaceae bacterium | reverse complement strand
GAGGCCTTTAAGAGGCCGGATGTAAGTAAGATAAAGGTTGAAAACCGTTGGGTCTATAAAAAAGAAGATGACCCGGAGGGTAAGTTTATAAGGAATGGTAGATTTTTAAGGTTTGCCCTCTTTACCGAAGATGGAATAACCCCTGTTGGAATTCCGGGAACTCCCGATGGTGTGCACGCCATAACGGGCTTAGAGCACCAGGAAAACTCGGACCCAAGGAACAGACCCGACATAAGGACCTTACAGATGGAAAAGAGGATGAAAAAACTCCAAAAACTCCTAAAAGAGGATGCGGAAAGGTTTTACGAGTTTGACATAGTCTCCGACGAGGCAACCTTGGGAGTAATTACTTGGGGCCTTACAGCTTCTGCAACAAAGGAAGCCGTAGAAAGGCTAAGGAGCAGGGGAGTAAAGGTTAATGCCCTCTATATGAAGATGCTCTGGCCCATAAGGAAGGACCTGATAGAGTTTTTTGCCAAAAAGTGCCAAAGGGTAGCAATACCCGAAACCAACTACTCCGGTCAGTTGGCAAAGATATTAAAGCAGGAAACGGGTCTAAGGGCCGTTTCCTTTAACATTTACAGGGGAGAGCCTATAATACCAAAGGAAGTAGAGGAGTTTTTAAACTACCTCTTAGAGCATCCGGACTTAAAGGAGGGGAGGCTAACCGCAAGGGATGTGTTTGGTGAAGAGAGGGTCTATGGACTGATATAAATTGTTAATTTTATGGAAGAGGTAGTAGTAATAGGGGGCGGGCTTGCGGGTAGTGAGGCCTCCTACAAGCTGGCAAAACTTGGGGTTAAGGTAATCCTTTACGAAATGAGACCTAAAAATAGCACGCCCGCCCACAAAACCCCATACTTTGCGGAGCTTGTTTGTAGCAACACCTTCGGTAGTCAAGAGGTTACCACGGGTGCGGGGCTTTTAAAGAAGGAGATGGAACTCTTTGATTCGTTGGTTTTAAAGGTGGCAAAGGACTTTTCCGTTCCCGCGGGAAGCGCCCTTGCGGTTGACAGGGAAAAGTTTTCAAGGAGGATAACCCAAATCATAGAGGAGGAGGAGAATATAAGGGTTGTAAGGGAGGAGGTAAAGGAAATCCCCAAGGAAGGTATAGTTATAGTAGCCTCAGGCCCTTTAACCTCCCCTCCCTTACAGGAGAGCATAAGGGAGCTCGTTGGTAAGGAATACCTCTTCTTTTACGATGCCGTAGCCCCGATAGTTTTAGCTGAAACCGTTGATTTCAGTAAAGGCTTTTGGGCTTCCCGATACGACAAGGGAGGTAAGGACTACTTCAACTGCACCATGACCGAAGAGGAGTATAGAAGGTTTTACGAGGAGCTGATAAGGGCAAAAACGGTAGAGCCCAAGGACTTTGAAAAGGCTATATACTTTGAAGGCTGTCTCCCTATTGAAGAAATGGCTAAGAGGGGGTATAAAACCTTACTCTTTGGACCCTTAAAACCTGTGGGCCTCTTAGACCCCAAAACCCAAAGGAGACCCTTTGCGGTCGTCCAGCTCAGAAAGGAGAACAGGGAGGGGACCCTCCTTTCCCTTGTTGGATTTCAGACCAAGCTAACCTATCAGGAGCAAAAGAGGGTTTTTAGACTAATACCCTGCCTTAAAAACGCAAAGTTCGTAAGGCTTGGCTCCATCCACAGGAATACCTTCATCCAGTCCAACAAGGTCCTAACCCCCTACCTGAACCTCAGGAAGGAGGAGAGGATTTTCTTTGCGGGCCAGATTACGGGGGTGGAAGGTTATTCCGCCAGCGCCTTTACGGGGATAATAGCGGGTATAAACGCTTACAGGCTCTTAAAGGGCCTACCCCTCCTGGTCCCACCCAAGGAAACCATGATTGGCTCCCTCATAAGGTTCATAACCCAAAAGGAGGGGACCCTTCAACCCATGTCCCCCGTCTTTGGCCTCCTACCCCCCTTGGAGGTTAAGGTAAAGGACAAGAGGAAAAGGAAGGAGATGATGGCGGAAAGGTCCTTGAAGGCCTTAAAGGAGTGGATTGAAGAGAACTTAGTTTATGAAGGAGCTCACTAACCTGTCCGAGCAAGTTCCCCTTTACAGGATAGCCCTTGCCCTCCTCGTATTCTTCTTCTTCCTCTTTTTGAGGAAAATCTTTTTAACCGTAACCTTTAAGCTGGTAAGGGGATACCTTCTAAAAACAAAAACTAGGCTGGATGACGTAATCTTTGAAGCTTTAAGAAAGCCCCTCGGCTTTTTCTTAATAACCCTTGGAGCATACCTATCCTTTAAGGTCTTAGGCTATCCCTTGGAAATCTTTGAAAAGCTGATTAAGAGTTTAATCATCTTTGGAATGGCTTGGGCTATATACAACCTAATAGTTGCCTTTGAAGAAAAGGCTTTTGAAGTTGCAAGGGTCTTTGGCAAGGACTTTGAAAGGGAGATAGGTAGCTTTTTAATAAGGTCTGCAAAGAGCTTCCTAATAATAATGGGCATCTTAGCCATCTTACAGGAGTGGGGTATAAACGTTTCCGCCCTGATAGCTTCCCTTGGCTTAGGAGGCCTTGCCATAGCCTTGGCCTCAAAGGATACCCTTTCTAACTTTTTTGGAGGTCTAACCCTCCTTGCGGACAAATCCATAAAGGTGGGAGATTGGATAAGGGTTGGGGAGGTGGAGGGTATAGTAGAGGACTTAGGACTTAGGACCACCAAGGTCCGGACCTTTGAAAAGTCTTTAATAACCGTTCCCAACCAGTACATGGCCACAAACCCCTTGGAGAACTTTTCAAGGAGGAGTGTAAGGAGGATTAAGATGAGGGTAGGTCTAACCTACTCAACCCCTCCAAAGGTATTAAAGAAGATAGTGGAAGATATAAGGGAGATGCTTTTAAACCATCCAAGGATTTCAAAGGAGGAGCTCCTGATGGTTCATTTTGACGAGTTTGAGGACAGCTCTTTAAGCATATTCATATACTGCTTTACGGATACCGCCGACTGGCAAGAGTACCTTTCCATCAGGGAGGATGTGAATTTAAGGATTATGGAGATAGTGGAGAGGAACGGCTCTTCCTTCGCCTTCCCATCAAGGTCCATATACTTGGAAAAGCTCCCTAAGGAGCTCCCTCAGACTTGAAAAGGTGTAATCGGGCTTAAAGGAGCTCCTCCCCAACTCTTCCTTTGGATACTTGCCGGTGGTCATAAAGATGGTTTTTAGGCCTAACTCCTTTGCCCCCATAAGGTCCGTGTAGAGGTCATCGCTAACCAAATAAACCTCCCCCCTGTAATCACCCAAGGCTAAGTTTATAAATTCTTCGGAAGGCTTCCCCAGGTTTGGAATCTCTTTGTCGTAGTTGGTTGAGTGGGCCAAGAGTAAGGCTACCGAGCCAGCACCAGGAAAGTAAAGGCCATCGCTATCCTTTACTATCCTACTCTTATTTACCGGAACTATCTTTGCACCCTCTAAAAAAACTGCAGAGGTAGCCCTCTTTAACTTGTTAAAGTCTAAGTTTTTGTCCTGACCTATAACCACACAATCCACCTTAAAGTCCTCCAAAACCTCAAAACCCTGCTCCCTTAAATAACCCTTTAACTCCTCCGTGCCTATTACGAAGACTCTCTTAGCCCCAATCCTTTTTAAGTAGTTGGGGAGGACCACCAGGGGGGTTTGAACTTCCCCCTCCTTTACCTCCAAACCCTTTTCCCTTAACCTCCTTATCAGCTCCGAGGGTGGTAGCCTTGAATTGTTGGAAAGGACCTTAAACCCTATCCCCCTTTCCCTTAAAAAGTTTAAAAAGTAGTTGGCATCCTCAAAGGGGTTAAACTCCTTGTCCCTTACCAAGACCCCGTCTAAATCCACCAAAAAAAAGCTCATAGGTAGCCAGCCTCTACCCCGATACAGGCATCGTAAATTATTTTTATCTTATCCTTATACCTTTGTATAACTTCTAAGTTCTCCGCACCCGGCTGAAACCAAACACACCTTGCCCCTACCTCCAAGGCCTCCTTTATAACTCCCTCCGCGTGGGCGGGATTCCTAAAAACATTAACTATGTCTATTTTTTCGGGGACATCCTTTAAGGAAGGTAAAACCTTTATTTTTAAAATCTCCATCCCCGCATACCTTGGATTTACAAAGTACACCCTGTGCTTTCCCCTACTTATAAGCCTCTCACTTACATAGTATGAAGGCCTTTCCCTCTTGGGGGATATTCCCACCACCGCCACTACCTTTGCCCTTTTTAGCTCTTCAAGGGCCTCGTCCCTGTGGGGATGGTTTAGCTCCATAGCCTTAACTATTATAGCTCAAAACAAAGGAGGCCACCAGGGGGACGCTGAAATTGTCATCCACCTTTAAGGGTAAAGACTCTACCAGGGCACAGATTAAGGAGCATAAAAGGGCCAAGTCCGTAGGGTAAAGGAAGTTTAAAGCCAGGAAGGAGCTAAGAAGGAAGGAAAGACTACCTTCAAGGGTCTTTTTTTCGTTGTAGGGAAGCCTTACCTTACCAAAGTAATAACCTATTAAAGTGGAGAAGCCGTCCCCAAGGCTTAAAACCAAAGTGCTACCTATAAAGGTCCTTTGGTCAAAGAGTAGGAAAACCAGGAATAAGGAAAGGTTGGCGTATAGGGATTGTATGGCAGGCCTTTGTAAGTTCCTTTCCCTTTCAAGGAAGTATATTAAGGGGTAAATAGGTCTAAAAATTTTTACCCTTTTTACTACCAAAAAATTTACAAAAATTACCAAAATGAACAAAAAAAATGTGATTTTTTTGGAAAAAATTAAGCAAATGGGTATCCAAATTGGTATTACCAATATGTGGAAGGTTTTCCTGTAAAGCTCCCTCACTTTAAGGGTATTTTAACACCTGTGCTAAAATTAAGGGTTTGATATGTTTGAGGCCTTAAAGAGCTACTTTATGGTAAATCTTGGGATTGATTTGGGGACCGCTACCACCTTGGTCTATATGGAGGGGAAGGGTATAATCATCTACGAGCCCTCCATAGTGGCCATAGACACCAAACAGAACAAGGTTTTGGCGGTGGGAAAGGAAGCCAAGGAGATGGTGGGGAAGACCCCCGAAAACATAAGGGCTATAAGGCCTTTAAGGGATGGAGTAATAACGGACTTTGAAGTTACCCAAGCCATGCTGAGTTACTTTATAGGTAAGGCCTTAGGTAAAGGTATTTTCAGACTAAGACCCAGAATAGTGATAGGGGTTCCCTCTGGAATAACCCCCGTTGAAAAGAAGGCGGTAATAGACGCTGCAAAGTCCGCGGGTGCAAGGGAGGTTTATTTAGTTTCAGAGCCCATGGCGGCTGCCATAGGTGCTGGCCTCCCCGTAGAGGAGCCAGCGGGGAATATGGTGGTGGATATAGGGGGAGGGACCACGGACGTTGCGGTAATATCCCTTGCGGGGATAGTGGCCTCCACCTCCTTAAAGGTGGCTGGGGATGAGATGAACGAAGCCATAACTAAATACATAAAGGAAAAGTATCATATGTTCATAGGGGAGCAAACCGCGGAGAGGATAAAGATAGAGCTGGGTAGCGCGACCGAGGAGGAGGAGTTAAAGGTTATGGAGGTAAAGGGTAGAGACATTTCGGGTCTTCCCAAAACCGTTGAAATTACCAACAAGGATATAACGGAGGCACTCTCTGGGGTAATAGAGGAGATAATAAACGCTATAAAGAATACCTTGGAAAAGACCCCACCGGAGCTGGCGGCTGAAATTGCTGAAAGGGGTATAGTCCTTGCGGGTGGTAGCTCCCTTTTGAGGAACCTTGACAAGAAGATTACTCAGGAGGTGAAGATTAAAGCCTACCACTGCGAAGACCCCATAACCGCGGTGGCAAGGGGTGTGGGAAAGCTCGTTGAAAACATAGAATTGGTAAAGAAAGTTTCCCTATAATGGAGCTCGTAGTCTTTGACGTAGATGGGGTAATAGTGGATGTGAGTAGGTCCTACCATACCGCCATAGTAAAAACCGTTGAGCACTTTACCAAAAGGAGGTTAAGTAAGGAGGAGGCCTTAGCCTTTAAGGAGAGGAACCTTTTAAACAACGACTGGGACGTTAGCTACAAACTCATAGAAGAGATAAAGGGTAAGGCTCCCCCCTACCAGGAGGTGGTTGAAGTCTTTAACGACTACTACAAAAAGTATAGGGAGCTTGAAATAGTTATCCTTGACAGAAACTTCTTCTCCCTTTTAAAGGATTATGGGAAGGTCCTTGCCATAGTAACGGGAAGGCCCAGGGAGGACTTAGACTTTTTACTAAACAGGGCTAAACTAAGGGGTTTGTTTTCCCAGATAGTTTGTGAGGATGACCTACCCAGTCCAAAGCTGAGGAAACCGAGTCCCTACCTCCTAATCCTTTGCTTGGAAAAGTTAAAGTTTAAGGGAAAGGAGTTTATTTACGTTGGGGATACGAGGATGGACGAGCTGATGGTGGAAAACTTCAACAGGGTATGTAAAGATGTAAGGGCGGAGTTTATAAAATTTACTCCAAAGGATGAGCCTGAAAGGCTTTTGTTCTTGATTAATAAAAAATTTTACCGGCTTCCGTAGCTATTTCCCACCACATCCCTTGGAGTCCTTCCCAAGTTTGCCCCTTCAAAGAGGGGCATTACTGCAGTTTCTAAATTTTTGGCAAACTCATCGGATACTTCCTTGGCAAAGCTTTCCTTAAACTCATCAAGCATAGCATATACTTCTCCCCTGGTTTCGTCCCTGTTAAGGAACTCGTCAATCTTTGCTACTACCACATCGCTGAGTATCCAACTTATAAGCCCTCCTATCGCTCCACAGGTTATACTACCCAAAGGTCCAAAGATTGAGCAAAGGATAGCACCTTCCGCCGCACCTGCCGTAGCTCCACCCGCCTTAGCTCCTAACTTTAATGCACCCTTTGCCAAGAGCTTTGCAGCTATTTTACTTTCTAACTTAACCGCAATCTTTGTGGTTAGCTTTGCTAAAATCTTTTTGGCAAAAATTGCCCCAATAATCCCACCTACACCGGTGCCTACGATACGAAATTGAGGATACATCTTAACGGTTAATTCCTTTACGGTCATTTCAACCATCTGGTTAAGTGCTTGGTCTATAATTTGGTCACTTACATCTCCCAATTCTCCGCCTATTTCCCCTAAAAGCTTTTCCTTTAATTTTCCCTTTAACAGTAAGCTTAACTCATCGTAAAATTCCGTGGTCTTTTGCTTTATGATGGGTTTTACTTGGGTTTCAACGAAGGTGTTAAACTCCTCCTTAGGTATTAAGTAAGTGTCAAATTGCTCCTGAAAGTATGCCTGCGTATGGCTCTTCCCCCTACTTACCAAATCCAAGAGTTTTCTCCAAGCAACCTTGTAATCGGTAAAGGAGCCATAAAGCCAGTCAAGGTATCCCTCCACATTAGAGTGGGTTTTTATAAATATTCCAAGTTGGTTTTCTAATTCATGGTATAGCTCTTCCCTTTTACTGGCTATAAGCTGTTTTACCTCAGGTGAGGCCTCCCTTAAAACTTGTGGTAAAGTTTCCTCTAACTTCGGAACTAACCTATTAACTACGCTCCTTACCTTTTGCCTTTCAATGAAAGAGTAAAGGATTTCAACAAGGAGCATAAAAACGGTAAGGCCTATAAAGACACCCCAGAAGGCTGACCAAAAGTGGCTTTTCCTCTTTTCACCCATTAGCATTATATATAAAACGACCCTCCCTTTTGGATTCTGACACAACCCTTTTATAAAACTTTTTAATGGAAGTTATAAGAAAACCTAATGGGTAAAAGAGGGAAGGCCTGATAAAATAAAATTTTATGAACAGAAGGGACTTTATAAAGTTAGTGGGAGTAGGGTTAGTCCTTGGAGGAACGGGAGTTTCCTTTGGAGATATACCGAGGTTTTATACCTTAGAGGAGGCATTAAGGAAGTTTGCAGGGCTTTCTAAGAAGAAGCTGGTAAAGTCCAACAAAGTTAAGGTTATAGCTCCAAACCTTGCAGAGGACGGGGCAAACGTAAAGGTAGAAGTCTTGGCAAATTTAGACCCAAAGAAGGTTGAAGCCCTTTACATCTTTTCAGACGACAACCCAAATCCCTTCATTTTAGAATTTAAGGTTTCACCCTACATTCCAAAGCTGTATGTAAAGACCAGAATAAAGATGGCAAAGACTTCCTATGTTAGGGGAATAGTTAAGCTGAAAAATGGAAAAGGCCTTTATAATTTAAAGAAGGTTGAAGTAGTTGCAGGAGGTTGTGGCTGATGGGATTAATAGGAAGAGCGATAATAAGGTATAGGAGGGAAGGGGATTATTTGCTTTTTAACGTAGTCATCTTCCATCCTATGGAGCCGGGAACGAGGAAGGACCCGGTAACGGGTAAAAAGATACCAGCCCATTACCTTACCAAGTTGGAGGTAAAGTTTAACGGCAAAAGGGTAGCCTCTTTTAGGATGAGTGGTGGAGTGAGCAAGAACCCGGTCTTTACCTTCTACCTAAAACCCCAAAAGGGTAAGATAACCTTAGAGTATGAGGACAACAAGGGCAACAAGTGGAGGGCGGAAAAGGAAGTAAATCCCTAAGATGCTAAGGAAAATCTTCATAGTTATCCTAATTCTGGTTGTAATAGTCCCCATAGTCCTATACTTTTACATCAAAAGTAATGCCTTAGACCTCTTCTTCTACAATGTAGAAGTTGAAGGAAAAAGTTTTAATCAAACGGTAGAGCTTTTAAAGAAAAACCTAATAAAGGAGGGCTTGGGAGTAGTCAAGGTCTTAAAGATATCAAAGGCCATAAGGAGGAGGGGAAATAAGGACTTTCCTAACTATACGGTAATTCTATCCTGTAAAGTAAAGGGTTATGAAAAGGTTTTAGAGGAAGTTCCCTTTATGGCAAACCTCCTTCCCTGCTCCGTTGCCATTTATGAGAAGGAGGGAAAGGTGTATGTATCGGTCCTCCACCAAAGGCCCATAATAAAGATTTTCAGAAGGGAGCTTTCAGAAGAGTCTAAAAGGTTAGTCCTTAAAACTTACAACAGGCTCATAAAAGTAATAAACGAGGTGGCCCAAAGATGAGGAAGCTCCTTTTAATCCTTCTAATAGGTTTTATCTTTTCAGCCCCAAAGCTTTACTATGAGACTCCCCTTGAAAATATGGACTTTGAGACCGCAAGGGTATTTTTAAAGGAATTCCTTATGGAAGTGAATATGAGGGTTTTGGGAGAAGAAGAAGCTTCTAAAAAGTTTGCAATATTCTATGCCTGCAACCTGACCTACGGCGAGAAGATACTATCTAAGTTCCCTTACTTTGGGACTTTGGCCCCTTGCAGGGTTTATCTATACGAAAAAAACGGAAAAGTTTTTGTAGGCTTTATAAACATAGACACACTCTTAAAATTCTTTGGAGAATTTATGGACAAGGAGGCAGTAGAGACCTTTAAAAAAGCCCAAAGGGACTTACTAAAAGTAGTGGAAGAGTTGAAGAAGTTTTGATAAGATAGTTTTTTATGGAGGGTCTCTTGTTTGAGGTAATCCTAGTTTTGGTAAAGATAGGGGTAGCCTTACTCTTTGCCTTGGGTTTAGGAGCCTACTTGACTTGGGTTGAGAGGAAGGTAGCTGCACACATACAGAGGAGACCCGGGCCTATGGTAGTTGGTTGGCACGGCCTCTTGCAACCCATAGCGGATGGCCTAAAACTCATAACCAAAGAGGAGTTAATCCCAAGGTATGCCTCAACTTTTTTATACAACTTGGCCCTAATTTTGGCAATAGTCTCTGCGGTTTTGGTCTTTGCCTTCGTTCCCTTTGGACCGGAGTTTGAGCTTTTGGGTCATAAGGTAAAACCTATAATAAGTGATATTAATGTAGGCTTACTTTTGGTCTTTGCCTTGGGCTCTTTGGCGGTCTATTCCATAGTTTTGGCCGGCTGGTCCTCTAATTCAAAATATCCACTAATAGCGGGAATGAGGAAGGCGGGGGTGATAATTTCCTATGAGGTAGTAATTACCTTTGCGGTGATGGGACCAATAATTTTGGCAGGGACCCTTTCTACCTACGAAATAGTCCAAAAGCAGATAGAGCAGGGAGTTTGGTATATCTTCTTACAACCCATAGCCTTTGTAGTTTATATGTTTTCCCTCTTGGCGGAAACGGGAAGGGTTCCCTTTGACGTTCAAGAAGCGGAATCAGAGCTGGTAACGGGCTTTACCGTAGAATACGGTGGGATGAAGTTTGGAGCCTTTCCCTTAGTGGAGTGGTATGTAGAGCTTATGACCCTTTCCGCAATAGGAGTGGTTTTGTTTTTGGGAGGTTGGGCTCCGGTAAAAATCTTTGGAATAGACCTACTGTTTTTTTTAGGGAGTTTCTCTCCCTATGCTTGGTTTTTGTTAAAGACCGCATTAATGGTCCTCTTTGTCCTTTGGCTCCACTGGACACTACCAAGGTATAGGATTGACCAGATTACTTCCATAGCTTGGAAGGTAATGCTCCCTTTGACCCTAATAAACCTAATTTGGAGTGCCCTCATAAAGTGGCTCTTTTAATCTTAGCCCTGTTTGGTTTCCTCTTTTCCCAACCAATCTTGGGTGAGGCCCAAAAGCTACTCTACGAAGGGGACAGGATAATTTACAGCGGGAAGGCTAAGTTCTTCACCAAGGATTTAAACCTTAAAGCCAACAGGGTTGAGGTCCTACTAAAAGATGGAAAGCCAGTAAAGGTGATAGCGACGGGAAACGTATCTTTAAGCTTTAAGGGGCAAGACAGGAGGGCCTCCTGCCAAAAGCTTATATACGACCTAAAAAGTTCCACCTTACACCTTATAGGGAACGTGAGCTTAGAATACGGGGAAAATCTTTTAAGGGCCCAGGAGGTCCTTTACAACTTAAAGACCAAGGAGTTTTCCGCAAAGGGTGGTAAGGTAAGGACTATAATTTTCCCCCGATAGGCTATAATTAACCATTATGGGTGAAAGGGTAAAGATTAAGATAGACGGGAGGGAATACGAGGTAGAAAAGGGGAAAAACCTTTTAGAAACCCTTCTGAGCTTGGGAATAGATGTTCCCTACTTTTGCTACCATCCAAAGCTACCTATAGCGGGTGCCTGTAGGATGTGCATAGTTTATGTGGAAAACTACAAGAGGCTCCTTATTGCCTGTAATACAAGGGTTGAAGAGGGTTTGGAGGTTTGGACCAAGCACCCTTTGGTGGAAGAAAACAGAAAGTATATACTCCAAAGCCTTATGACCCGCCATCCCTTAGACTGTCCCATTTGCGATAAAGCGGGAGAGTGTGACCTTCAAAACTATGG
This sequence comes from Aquificaceae bacterium, assembly GCA_015487365.1. Lineage (GTDB taxonomy): Bacteria > Aquificota > Aquificia > Aquificales > Aquificaceae > S012-77. The sequence goes on along the minus strand of WFPT01000075.1, from coordinate 3,852 downwards.
AGCCCTTTACGGACCTCAGGAGCAGTTGGTCCCTATTTCTGCCTTGGAAAAGGAGAGACACTTTACCGACTGGGGAAGTGAATTTTTAGAGTATTACTCAAACCGTTGTGTGGTCTGTTATAGATGCACCAGGGTTTGCGATTATGTGGTGGGAGCAAGAGCCCTTTACGTTGAAGAGAGGGGATTTCACTCCAACATAGTCCCTACCTCTATACCCTTGGACACTTCCAGCTGTGAAATGTGTGGCCTTTGTGTATTCGTCTGTCCGGTTGGAGCCATAATATCAAAGCCCTTCAAGTTCTGGACAAGGAGCTGGCTCCTTGAAAGAGAAGAAACAACCTGTGGTTTTTGCTCAGCGGGTTGCAAAGTAATAGTAGAATTTGGAAAAGGAGATTGGAGGTCAAAGGAAAAGGTTTATAGGATAAAGGCAACGGAAGACCTACAACTCTGCGTTAGGAGCTTCTTAGGTTATGACATTTTTAACGAAAACAGAAATTACCAATTTCCAGAGAGTTTAAAGTTATTAGAGGGTGAGACCGCCTTCATCCTTTCTCCATATTTGAGTAATGAGGTAATAGAGGAGGTGGTAAGGCTGGCAAAAGAGACCAACGCATACATAAGTGCCCCCCAAAGTATGGATGCCTTCAAGGTTTTAGAAATTATAGAAAATAGGCAACTAAACTTAAAAGAGGAAAAGTTTGCTTTGGTTGGGAACCTCAGCCAGACTGCCCCCGTAATCTCTTACTACCTAATGGGTAAGGAAGTTTATAAGGTGGGAGAGGGTGATGAGAAGTTAAATCCAAAGCTTACTTCCTTACAAGAACTAAAAGGTTTGGACCTTCCAATAATAATAAGTCAAGGTGGTTTAAGGGAGGACCTACTAAAAGACCTAAGAGGTTTAAGGGCAACCTTTATACCAAAGGACCTAAACACCTTAGGACTTTACTCTCTTACAAAAGAAATCTACTCGGACTTAGAAGCCCTTTTAAAACTAATAGAGGAGGGAAAGATAAAAAACTTGGTAATTTTTGGAGAGGACCTGATAGATTACTTGGGAGAAGGAGTAATTGACCTTTTAAAGAAGGTGGAAAACCTCATAGTAGCCTCTCCCTTTAAAGACGGCCTATCCCAAGTTGCAAAGCAGGTTATACCCATGTCCCTCTTTGGAGAGGAGGACTCCTCCTTTACAACACCCCTTGGACAATTTAAGGTTAAGGCCTTCTTACCTTGGAAAATAAACACCTTAGACTTTTGGAAGTCCCAAAGCTTTAACGAGGGAGGAAAGGTTAAAGTAATAAGGAATGGAGGCTTTAAAGCCCCCTCCTTCAACCTAACTGTAAACAACTGGATACTAAAAAGGAGTAAGAACCTAAAGAAGCTAACGGAAGTTAGGAAAAATGTCAAGGTATAGACCTTTAATAGTTTTTTTATCTCTGCTAACCCTATACTCAGTTTTAGTCCTTGTAAAGACCTATAAGGTTGGACCCCTCCTAAATAAGGAAAACATCCTAACCTGTTATGACTGCTATTACTATGCAAGGATTTCCGAAGACTACTACAAGGGCAGTGAAGAAGTAAAGAAAAACTTTTCAAAGCTTATGAACGTCCCAGATGGAAGTGGCTACTTCCAGTCTTTCTATGGTCTACCACCCCTCATAAGCTTTTTGGCCACAAAGATTTCTAAGATTTTTGGTATTGAACTTAACAAACTCTTTTTACTCCTACCTCCCCTCCTTTCCCCCCTTCTAGTTTTTTCCCTCTACCTTTGGATTAGGGAATTTGGACATCCTTTGGTCTTTTTAGGTGGAGCCCTTTATGGAGTTTTAAACTTAGAGTTTATTTTAAGAACTCAACCGGGTAGGTTTGACACGGATATGCTAATTCCCTTCTTCTTATTCCTATTACTCTTTTTAGTAGAAAGGGTTGCAAAGGAAAGGGAACTAAAAAGGTCTTTAATTTATGCAATAATTTTAGGCTTATGTATGCAAATATTTTTATGGCACTACTTTAAACCAGTTTTTGTTTTCATTTACCTATACTCCTTGGCTGCTGCCCTCATTTTATACAAAAGGAAAGTTAAGGAAATTTTTATACTCTTAGGGATTTACTTAGTCTTTTCATTACCTGCCCTTTCCATTCAAGCTATAAAAGGCATAATAGACCAATACCTCTTAGAAAGGATTTTCAGGGAAGCTGTTGGCTTTTTACCCTACAACTTTGCCCAGTCGGTAAATGAACTTCAAAAGGTAGATTTTAACCACTTTGTTTTATACACGACCAACTCAAAGATAAGCGCTATTATACTTTTAATTTGCCTTCCCCTCTTTTTCGTTAAGTTTTGGAGGCAGTCCCTTATAGCCCTACCCTTAATACTTATTGGTCTTTCCACCTTCCCCGCAGGAAGGAGGCACCTTATATACCTTTCACCCTTTTTGGGTTTAGGGGTAGGGACAGCCCTTTATCTAATATACCTTAAAGTTAAACCCTACCTTGGAAAGTATAAGCCCTTAAAACTCATATACTTTACACTAAGCCTTTTAATTATGCTTTTCCTCTTTTACTCGGACATTACCTTTAACTTTTTAAGGAGGACACCTTCTCCCGTAATAAACGATGCCTTCTACAACTACTTAAAGGAAATAAAAAAGATTACACCTAAAAACTCCTACATATGGACTTGGTGGGATTACGGATACATAATAGAAAAGGTCTCAAGGAGGGGAACTTACATAGACAACGGTGGAAAGCATCCCGCAAAGCTTTTTGCGGTAGCCCAAAGCCTTATGACTCCAGATGAAGAATATGCCTACAAACTTATATCCCTAATTTCCAACAACAGCGTTAGCTTTTACTACAAGGATGGTATGAGGGCGGATGACTTTATTCCGATAGTCAAAAGTTATAAGGAGCCCTTAAAGAAGGAGGTTTATCTTATGATAACTCCAAACCTTTATGCCATACCCTACATAGCTCAGCTTGGTTCTTACAAGCAGTTTAAAAGGCCACCCCTTAGTTATGGATTTAGGCTCTGTGGCTTTACGGGAGGTGCCCTAAACTGTGGAGACTTCCTTTTAAGGGGAAACAGAATAACCTTTTTTAGGCCCTATCCCGTCTATGAAGTTGTCCTAATAGACTACAAGACGGGTAAAAAGGAGGTCCTTTATAAAAATGAGGGGGGGATTTTGCTCTTTACCCTCTTTAAGCTATCTCCAAACCTTTACGTGTATTTACCCGCAACAAAGGGCTTTGAAAAGACCCTCCTTTACAGGGTTATAACTCAGAAGTTAAAACATTTTAAGAAGGTTTACGACAGATTCCCCCTCCTGGTCCTTTACAGGGTCCAATAGAGATGGCAAAGTATTACTTTGTCTTTGGTAAGGGAGGGGTAGGTAAATCAACTATGTCCTGCGCCCTATCCTTAAAGCTATCTCAAAAGGGTAGGACCTTAATCCTATCAACGGACCCAACCCACTCCCTCTCAAGGATATTCTGCTTAGAAGGTAAGGGGTTGGTTGAAGTAAATAAAAACCTACAATTTTTAGAAATAGACCCCTTGGAAGTATCCAAAAGGTATCTAAAAGAAGTTTTAAACCTCTTAAAGGAGCTGATAAGCACCCATACCTACCTGGAAGTTGAAAGACTTTTAGGGGGGCTTGAAGTTAATCCAGCCTTTCAAGAATCCGCCCTCCTTGAAGAGCTTTCCCTTATCTTCAAGAGGGACTACGATTACTTTGTCTTGGATAACGCCCCCACGGGACAGGCCATTAACCTTATAAATTCAGTAGATAGCACCTTTAAGCTCTTAAAAAAGCTCGTTGAAGGGTGGGGAAAGGAGGAAAGGATTAAAAGGAG
>WFPT01000074.1 GCA_015487365.1 Aquificaceae bacterium | reverse complement strand
ATATAGGACCTTGGGTAAAGATTGACAGGAGGTTTGGTTTAGTAATTTCTGGTAAGGAAAGTGCCCACAGGATTTTAAGCAGGAGGAACTTCCCCCCCGGACAGCACGGAAGGATAAAGGGAAGGAGGAGGAAGATTACCGAATACGGACTAAGGCTTATGGAAAAGCAAAAACTAAAATTCTTCTACGGAGGTTTGAGGGAAAAGCAGTTTAAAAGATACTTTGACATGGCCTCCAAATCCAAAGGAAATACGGGTGAGGTCCTCCTCCAACTCCTTGAGAGGAGACTGGATAACGTAGTTTATAGGTTAGGCTTTGCCAAAACAAGGAGACAGGCAAGACAACTGGTTGCCCACTGCCACGTTTTGGTAAACGGCAAAAAGGTAAATATACCCTCCTACTTGGTGGAAAAGGGAGACGTTATACAAATAAAGGAAAGCTCAAGGGACATACCCTTTTTAAAGGAAAACTTACAAAACTTTGACGAAAAGAGCTTACCCCCTTGGTTGGAGTTGGACAAGGAAAACTTTAAGGGTGTGGTTAAGGACCTCCCAAAAAATGTTTTAGAATATTTAGAAATACCCGTAAATTTGCAATACGTAATTGAATTTTATTCAAAGGTTTAAGGGAGGAGAAGATGGTAAAGGAGTTAATATACCCAAGGGAGGTTTATTGGGAGGAGAAGGAAAAAAATTATGGGAGGCTCGTAGTAGAACCTTTGGAAAGGGGCTTTGGGACAACTTTGGGAAACTCTTTAAGGAGGGTCCTCCTTTCTTCCATAAGTGGCTTTGCACCTACCGCCTTTAAGTTGGTAGTAAATGAGAGGGTAATACCTCATGAATTTACTTCCTTGGAGGGAGTTTTAGAGGATGGAGTAGAAGTTGTAGCAAACGTAAAGGCTTTAAAGGTAAGGTTAAAGGAGGGAGAGCTGGAAAACCTTTACTTAAAAAAGGAAGGAGAGGGGGAAATAAGGGCAAAGGACTTGGAGGTCCCACCTAACGTAGAAATAGTAGAGCCTGAGCAAAAAATCCTCACCATAACCGACAAGGATACAAAGGTTGAAATGGAAATAAGGGTGGAAAAGGGTAAAGGCTACGTTCCCTCCGAGGAGATGGAGATGATAGGGGAAACGGGATGGATAATCTTGGATGCAAACTTTTCACCAGTAGAGAAGGTTTCCTTTAAGGTGGAGCCAATTATGGTAGAAGGTAAGATGAACTACGAGAAGTTAATTTTGGAAATTTACACGGATGGTAGAAAAAGTGTAGAGGAAGCTTACAACGAAGCGGTAGAAATTTTAAGGAGCCACCTCGTATACCTTGAAAACGTTACCACTCCCAAGGAAGTAGAGGGCTTAAAGATTACTCCGGAGCTGGAAAGCCTACTTAACATGAGTGTGGAAAACTTAGGGCTTTCCCAGAGGGCCTTAAACCTTTTAAAGAAGGCTGGTATAGAAACCCTCAGGGACTTAGTCTTTATGTCCGAAGAGGAGCTTAAAAAGACAAAGCACGTAGGTATAAAGACCATAGAAGAGGTTAAAAAGGCCCTTGCTAAGTATAATTTAAGTTTGGGTATGGGGTGAGGAGATGAGGCACAGGGTAAAGAAGAAAAAGTTTGATAGGACCAAGGAGCAGAGGTTGGCCCTTTTGAGGTCCTTGGCAAGGTCTTTAATCCTACAAGAGAGTATAATTACCACTACTGAAAGGGCTAAATACCTAAGGTCCTTTATAGAAAAACTCATAAATTTGGGTAAAAAGGGAGATTTAGCTTCAAGGAGGAGGGCTTTAGAGCTACTACCAGATAGAAAGGTGGTAAAAAAGCTCTTTGAGGAAATCTCTCCAAGGTTTAAGGAAAGAACGGGGGGTTACGTTAGGGTCCTAAAACTCCCAAACAGGAGAAGGGGAGACGGAGCGGAGCTATCTTTAATTGAATTTGTAGAGTAATGTTCCTTTTAAAGTTTCTTATAGAGGTTTATTCCTTGGCTGTTCTCTTTTACGCACTCCTTTCCTGGTTTCCCCAGCTCCACTACAACCCCCTTTACAGGGCCTTGGAAACTTTGGTGGAGCCCCTCTTAGAGCCCATAAGGAAGGTCGTTCCCCCAATAGGTGGTATTGACCTAAGCCCAGCCATTTTACTCTTTATACTATACTTTTTGGAGAGGCTCCTTTAAAGACTTATGGGCATGATGAGGCAAAGGTAGTGCTCACCCTCTTCAAGGACCAACGGTTCGTTTTCCCCTACCACCCTCATCCTTACCCTCTTTCCCCTAAAAACCCTTATCCCGTCCATTAAAAACTTAGAATTTACCGATAGGGAAACACTCTCCCCAAAGTATTCCACCGGTATTTCCTCCTCACCAAAGCCAAACTCCGGGTCCTTGACGGAAAGCTTTAAGAGCTCTGGAATAAGTTCAATCTTAACGGGAACTTCCTTCTTTTCCCCCAAGGCGGATAGCCTCCTTAGTGCCCTTAAAATTACGTCCTTATCTACTTCCACCTCCCCCACAAAGCTTTGGGGTATTACCCCCTCGTATTCGGGGAATTCACCCTCCAAGAGTCTAACCCCGAAGGTGAAGTCCTGACCCTCAAAGACTACGAAGGTTTCACTGAGCTTAACCTTAACCTCGTCAAGGGGGGTCAGTATGGACTTTAAAACTTTTAGGCTCTTTTTGGGTATGAGGGCACTACCTTTTAGCTCCCCTTGGCTCCTGTAAAGGGATAGCCTTACCCCGTCCGTCCCAACCAAATGGATTTCGCCGTCCTTACCCCTCAAATAGGCTCCCCCAAAGGCTGGGTTTTCCTCACCCTTGCCTATGAACGGCTCTATATACTTTATCCCCTCCAAGAGGGAGTTTCCCGTTAAGGCTCCCACCTCCTCAACCTCTGAAAAGTCAAAGTCGGGGTAGTCTTCCAAGTTTGCGGTGGGTAGTCGGTAGTTTAGGCCTTTACCCACAATAGAAAGGGTTTCCCCCTCCGTTTTCAATTCAACGCTGTTTAAGTTGAGGGCACCAAAGAGCTGACCCAACTTCTTGGCATTTACCAGAGCCTTACCTTCTTTTAAAACCTGGGCCCTCGTTGAGTAAATCAGGTAGTTTTCAAGGTCCGTTCCGTAAATCTTTAAGGTTTCCCCCTGGGCCCAGAGCAGGACGTTGTTTAGTAAGGGTAGGGAGGACCTCCTTTCGGTGGCAACGCTAACCTTTTTCAAGGCCTCGTTTATATCTTCCCTTAAAACCTTTACCTCCATCCTAAGATTTTAAACAGGTTCTCTTCAAGGAAGTTCCTGACCCTTTTTAGCCTCTTGGATATTTTTAGTTTTTCCTCGGAGCTAAGCTTTTTAAAGGGAGGGGTTACTACGTATATGGAAAGTTTTACCCTGCCGTAGGTAGAGGGTATAACCGCCCCGTAAACCCCATACTTTTTACAGTTAAAGTCCTTAGTCCTGTCCCCTACTTTAAAATACTTAAAGCCCGCCTCCCTTTGATTTTCCAAAACCTTAAAGGATATTATGGGCTCCTCCACTTCTATATCCTTCCCAAACCTCTTTTTTACCTCCTCCCTTATTTTCTTTAAGTAAATGTCCGCCTCGTTTAGGTCCAGGATGTCCCCCCTTAAATACTTCCTGTAAAATTCAACGCAACCCTTCTCTTCAAAGTCCTCGGTCCAAAGTAAAAGGACACAAATTTCCTTCTTGCAGTTTATGGAGCTACTCATGCCCAGGGTTAGAGCTAAGAGTAAGGTAGCAAGAATCCTAACCATTTAACCAATTATTTTACCAAAAAATTTTGGTTATAATATCAATTGATGTTTAAGAAGGTTCTAATAGCAAACAGGGGGGAGATAGCGGTTAGGGTAATTAGGGCCTGTAAGGAGCTCGGTATTAGGACCGTTGCCATTTACAACGAGGTTGAGCCTACCGCAAGGCACGTTAAGATTGCTGATGAAGCCTATATGATAGGTAGTGACCCCCTGGACACCTACCTAAACTACGAGAGGATTATAGATTTGGCCTTGGAAGTTAAGGCGGAAGCCATACACCCGGGCTACGGATTTTTGGCGGAAAACCCTGAGTTTGCAAAGGCCTGCGAAGAGGCTGGAATAGTCTTCATAGGTCCCCACTGGAAGGTGATAGAGCTTATGGGAAACAAGGCAAGGGCAAAGGAGGTGGTAAAGAGGGCTGGGCTTCCAACGGTTCCTGGCTCTGATGGGATTTTAAGGGACTTGGAGGAGGCAAAGAAATTGGCAAAGGAAATAGGTTATCCCGTTTTGTTGAAGGCTACCGCGGGAGGTGGAGGTAGAGGGATAAGGATATGTAGGAACGAAGAAGAATTAATTAAAAACTATGAAAGTGCTTCAAGGGAGGCGGAAAAGGCCTTTGGTAGCGGTGCTCTCCTTTTGGAAAAGTATATACAGGACCCAAAGCACATAGAGTTTCAGGTTTTAGGGGACAAATACGGAAACGTAATACATCTTGGAGAAAGGGACTGCTCTATCCAGAGGAAGAACCAAAAGCTTATAGAAATAGCACCCTCTTTAATTTTGGACGAGGAAAGGAGGAATTACTACGGCTCTTTGGTGGTTAAGGCCTGCAAGGAGATAGGTTATTACTCTGCGGGAACTATGGAGTTTGTGGCGGACAAGGAGGGGAATTTATACTTTATTGAAATGAATACCAGGATTCAGGTGGAGCACCCGATTACGGAAATGATTACGGGGATTGACATAGTTAAGTGGCAGATAAGGATAGCCTCTGGGGAAAGGCTAACCCTTAAACAAGAAGATGTAAAGTTTAACGGTTTTTCCATAGAGTGTAGGATAAACGCGGAGGACCCAAAGAAAGACTTTGCACCCTCCATAGGGACCATAGAAAGGTATTACGTTCCGGGTGGTTTTGGCATAAGGGTAGAGCATGCCTCCGCAAGGGGTTATGAAATTACTCCCTACTATGATTCTTTAATTGCAAAACTTATAGTGTGGGGACAAACCTACGAGGAGGCGGTAGAAAGAATGAGGGGAGCCTTAGAAACTTATGAAATTACGGGAGTTAAAACTACAATACCCTTACTCTTAAACATAATGAAGGAAAAGGACTTTAAGGAGGGAAGGTTTGACACTAAATACTTACAAAAGCATCCACAGGTCTTTGAATATAAGGAGCACAGGGATAAGGAGGACTTTGTAGCCTTAATTTCAGCGGTAATTTCTAAGTTTCACGGCCTTTAACTTTCGGGGTGGGGGGACTTGAACCCCCGACCTCTCGGCCCCGAACCGAGCGCGCTACCACCTGCGCCACACCCCGAAACCTTAATTAATTTTAAACCATAGGCCTTCCCTCTTTGCCCTATCTATTAACTCCTTCACCTCCTGGTCGGAAACCTGTTTAAAGTTTTTGTAATACATACCTACCGCAAAGTATTCCTCCCTTGAAATAAAGAGGGTTAGGACCTCTTCAAACAAACCTTTTAGCCTCTTAAAGGTATCCTCCGGGATTACGGGAGTAAGGAGGAATACATCTTTTGCACCTTTCTTCTTTAAAAATTTAAGGCTCGCTATTGCGGTATAACCCGTTGCACAGCCATCGTCAATGAGTAAAACACCTCTGCCTTCTAAGTTTGGGTATTCTAACTTAAAGATTTTTTCCCTTTCCTTAATTTCTCTAAGGGCCCTTTCCGTTAGACTTTTAAGGGTCTCCCGGTCAAAGGCACCTTTAAACCTTTCGTTTAGATAAAAGCTTCCATCGGGTGATAGGGCCCCTACTGCAAGCTCTTCATTCTTTGGGTGTCCCACCTTCTTGGTGGCCAGGGCAAAGAGCTTTAACCTGGACAGGGAGCAGAACTTGTAGGCTACTAAAAGGCCTCCCCTTAAAATTCCACACACCAAAAAATCATCCCCAAAGTTTTTCCCAAACCTTTCATAAAGTTTCCTACCCGCCTCGTACCTATCTTCAAGGTAAAACATCCCTTAAATATCTTTCCTTTTCCTTGTCATCCTCTGAGTCTAAAAAGCCCAAAACCTTCCAAAGCCTCTGTTTGCCGTAGGTAAAGTATATCCTGCCACCCTTTGGCTTTAATTTAAAAACGTCCCTTTTAGTCTTTAAGGATGATATTTTAATCCTTTTTAGCTCTTGAAGCTTTATAAGCTCCTTTAAAAAGCTCCTCTTCCTACCCTCGTCCAACTTTTCAAACTCCCCTATGGCCCTCTCTTCAAATTCTAAGTTGGTAAAGATTAGGT
>WFPT01000073.1 GCA_015487365.1 Aquificaceae bacterium | reverse complement strand
GTCTCCAGTGTAAAAGAAACCCCTAAAAATTACAAGGCTCTAAGCCTTGAAAATCAAGGGTTTAAGCTACCTGTCATCAAAGCATCAAAGCATCAAGACATTTTGATGCTCATGCCCATATTCAGTTGCCAAGGAGCCAAAGGTTACCTATATATTAAAATTATACCATGGTCAAGAGGAGGAAAACCAGGGAGGTGAAAGTGGGAAATGTAGGTATAGGGGGAGACAATCCCATAAGAGTTCAGTCTATGACCTCCACAAAAACCAGAGAGGTTGAAAATACCTTAAAGCAGATAGAGGAGTTAAAGAAAGAGGGTTGTGAAATAGTAAGGGTTGCGGTCCCCCACAGGGAGGACTTGGAAGCCTTGGAAGAGATAGTAAAGAGGAGTCCCTTACCCGTTATAGCAGACATACACTTTGCACCCTCTTATGCGATAGGCTCAATAGAAAGGGGCGTTGCGGGCATAAGGATAAATCCCGGAAACATAGGTAAGGTGGAGGTGGTAAGGGAAATAGTGGAGTTTGCAAGGGAAAGGGGGGTTTGTATAAGGATAGGGGTGAATTCGGGCTCTTTGGAAAAGGACCTTTTAGAAAAATACGGTTATCCCAGCCATCAGGCCCTCCTTGAAAGCGCACTTAGATGGTGTGAGAGGTTTGAAGCTTGGGGCTTTAAAAACTATAAGGTTTCCATAAAGTCCTCAGACCTTTGGGAAAATTACAGGGCAAACCTTGAATTTGCAAGAAGGACCGACATTCCCCTCCACGTGGGTATAACTGAGGCGGGATTTGGGGTAGGGGGAATAGTTAAGTCCGCAGTGGGTATAGCCCTTCTCCTTTCAGAGGGAATAGGGGAGACCATCAGGGTTTCCTTAACGGAGGAGCCCACCTTGGAGGTAAGGGTGGCCTACGAAATATTAAAGGCTCTGGGCCTTAGAAGGAAGGGCTTAGAGATAGTTTCTTGTCCCACCTGCGGTAGGTTGGAGGTTGATATGGAAAAGGTAATAAGGGAAGTTGAGGAAAAGTTAAAGGGTGTGGAAAAACCCTTAAAGGTGGCCATAATGGGTTGCGTAGTTAATGCCTTTGGGGAGGCAAGGGAAGCGGACTTGGGACTTGCCTGTGGAAAGGGCTTTGCTTGGCTTTTTAAAAGGGGAAAACCTATAAAAAGAGTTTCAGAGGAGGAGATGGCCAAGGAGCTATTAAAGGAAATAGATGCTTTTGAAGGTTGAAGACCTACATGTTTTTTACGGAAGCAGGGAAGTATTAAAGGGAGTCAGCTTTTGGTTGGATTACGGACAGATAGTTTGTGTGGTGGGGGAGTCTGGGAGTGGTAAGACTACCCTTTTAAAGAGTTTAATTAGGCTAAACAGGGCCTCTGTAAAGGGTAAGGCCATCTTTAAGGGTAAGAACCTTTTAGAGCTTTCGGAAAAGGAGCTAAACAGAATAAGGGGCAAGGAAATAGGCTTTATCTTTCAAGAGCCAAGCCTTTACTTAGACCCCCTCTTTAAGGTGAGGGAGCAACTTTTAGAGTGCTGTGAAGAAGATAAAAAAAAGGCGGAAGAGGTTTTAAGGGAGGTTGGCCTTTACGAAACCGATAGGATTTTAAACTCTTACCCCCACCAGCTTTCCGGGGGACAAAAACAGAGGGTCTTAATAGCTATGGCTTTAATACAAAATCCCTCCTTAATCCTTGCGGACGAGCCCACCACCGCCTTGGACGTTTCCACCCAGAAGAAGGTGTTGCAGATATTTAGGAATTTAAAGAGAGAGGGAAAGTCCATACTTTTGGTAACCCACGACTTTGGAGTGGTTGCGGAGGTAGGGGACTACGTCTTAGTCTTAAAGGAAGGGAAGGTGGTAGAAGAGGGTGACGTTTATAAAATCTTTGAAAACCCAAGGGAGGATTACACTAAGGAGCTCCTTTCAAGTGCCTTTATAGACTAACTTTCCTTCCCTCACCAGGAGGACAACTTTCCCCTTTAACCTCTTTCCCAAAAAGGGGGTGTTGGAGCTCTTGGATAGGTTAGTTTTTTCTTCGTAAGTCCATTCCTCGTTCGGGTCAAAGACTACAAAGTTTGCCACCTCCCCCTCCTTAACCCTGACCCTTTCTCCCAAAATCCTTAGGGGGTTTGTGGAAAGGAGCTCAACCACCTTCCTTAAACTTATCTTCCCCCTCCTCCAAAGTTCTAAGGTTAAGGGTAGGGCGGTTTGTAGCCCTATTACACCAGGTAAGGAATCTTGCAAAATCTCCTTTTCAAAGGACCGATGGGGAGCATGGTCCGTGGCTACACAGTCTATGGTCCCATCCCTTATACCTTCTGTTATAAGTTCAAGATCCTCCTCACCCCTAAGGGGTGGGTTTAAAAGGGCCCTTGCACCAAAGTTTAAGACACTTTCCTGGGTTAAGGTAAAGTGTATGGGATTTACCTCCGCACTAACCCTTGCCCCAAGTTCCTTAAAAAATCTTATTATTTTTACGGAAAGGCCCGTGCTTATATGTTGAAGGTGTATCCTCCCCCCCGTTCTGTAAGAGAGTATGCAGTCCCTTGCCACAACCACCTCCTCCGCGGAAGGCTTCCTACCTTCTATACCCAAAACCTCACTTACTAAGCCCTCATTCACCTTACCCCTGGAAAGGCTCCTTTCCTCGCAGTGGTTTAGGACCAAAAAATCTAAGGCCTTGGAATACTTTAAGGCCATTTCCATGAGGGCGGGCTCTTGAAGGTTGGAGCCATCGTCTGTAAAAAACCTTATTCCCCTTTCTAAGAATTTGTAAAAATCCACCAACCTTTTCCCCTCCCTTCCAACACTTAAAGTGGCGGACTGAACCACTTTACAGAGGCCTATACCCTTAAAGGTTTCCTCTACCTCTAAGACCCTTTCGGGCTCGTCCATGGGAGGGTTGGTGTTGGGCATGGCCAGTAGGTAGGAAAAACCTCCCGAAATTGCGCTCTTACACAAACTTTCAGGCTCTTCCTTGTAGGTTTGCCCAGGGTAGCGGGTGTGGGTGTGCAGGTCGCAAAAGGGGGGACATAGAACTTTACCTTCCAGGTCCAAAACTTCCTTAGCCCTTAAACTTTCCTTGGTTATGGCCCTTATCCTCCCATCCTCTATCAGCAGGTTAAACCTACCTTCAAGGTCTAAGTTGGGCTCAATCAGGTAGCAGTTTTTGAGCAAGAGGGAGGAAATCTTCAAAGTCTTTACCCTCCTTTACCAATTTTAACGCAAGCTCTTCCAATTTGCTCAGTTTTTCAGGTATTAGCTCCCTCCTGTATTGGTAGGTCCTCTTTACCCTCATAAAGGTCTTCCAAAGCTCTATGAGTTTGTGATTCCCCGATAGGAGAACCTTTGGGACTTCAAGGCCCTTAAAGTTTGCGGGCCTCGTATAAACGGGGTAGGAGACCCAACCCTTAAAGAAGCTGTCCTCCTCCTTACTCCTTTCGTCGGATAGAACCCCCTCCAAAAGCCTCGCGGTTCCCTCCACGAGGGCAAGGGCAGGAATTTCCCCCCCCGAAAGGATGAAGTCTCCCAAGGAAACCCTTAAATCCACAAATTCGTTAAACCTTTCGTCTATACCCCTATACCTTCCGCAGAATACACATATGCATTCCTTTTCAGTTAATTCCAGTAAAAGCTTTTGGTCTATTTTCCTACCGTAGGCTTCCGTGGTGATGACAAAGGTTTCTTTTTCTTTCCCCTTTATAAATTCAAGGGCCTTATAGAGGGGCTCAACCTTTAAGACCATACCCGATATACCTCCAAAGGCCTCATCATCTACCTTACCCTTTGGGGCAAAGTCCCTCAGGTTTAGAACGTTAACCTCCAACTTTTTAAGCTTTATGGCCTTTGAAACTATACCAAATTGCAAATAGCAGTTAAAGATTTGGGGGAATATGGTGATTATGTAAAACTTTAACTTCTTCTGAAAATTTCCCATAGGGCTATGGCGGTTGCACTGGAAACGTTTAGGGAATTTACCTTACCAACGGTAGGTATGCTAACTACCTCATCGCTCAAATCTAAGAGCTTCTTTGAAACCCCCTCACCCTCCGAGCCCACCACCAGAGCCATGGGAAAGGAAAAGACTACTTCCCTTATGTCCTTCCCCCCCCTTTCAAGGGAAAAGATTAAACCTCCACCCCTTTTAAAGCTTCTTATAAAGTTGGAGAGATTTACAACCTTGGCTATTTTTGTGTGGAAGACCGCCCCGGAGCTTGCCTTTATAACCGTTTCATTTACGAGGCAGGCCCTATCCTTGGGAATCAATATACCACAAACTCCAAACTGCTCACCGCTCCTTATTATGTTTCCAAGGTTTTGGGGGTCGGTTATGTGGTCCAAAATTAGGATTAAACCTTTCTTTTTTAAGCATTCCCTTAAAATTTCCTCCTCCGGTAGGTAATCATAAGGAGAAACTATGGCAACTATTCCCTGGTTTTTCTTAGTTTTTGAAAGCTCCTTTAACTTTTTCCTTGAAACCCTCTGAACTTTTACCCCCTTTAAAAGCTCCCTCTGGTAGGAGGAGAGCTTAAAATCGCTGGCAAGATAAACCTTATCCACCTTTAACTTGTTTGCCCTTAAAAGCTCAAAGACGGGATTCTTCCCAAATATTATCATTAAGGGGCCCTGCTCAGTATAAAGGGTATTTCAAGGTTCTGTAAAAGGTAGGAGGTTGTGCTCCCTAAGAAGAACTCATAAAGCCTTGGCCTTGAAAAGGCCCCCATCATAAGTAAAGATATACCCTCTTCTTTGCAAAAGTTTAGGATTTCCTCCTCGCAAAAGCCCTCCCTCACCACGAAGGTAAAGTCCTCTAAGTTTTCCTCCACCTCCCTCCTAATCTTTTCCACCTCCCCTTTGCCTTCATCCACGAAGAGGACGTAAGTTTTAAAGGTATAAACCTTCCTTAGGTTGTCCAAGAGGGGTAGTAGCCTTCTACTTGCCTTCCTTCCGTCGTAGGCTAAGCAAACCCTTTCCACTTTAACCTTTTCTTCACCGCAAACGAATACAAAGGATTTGGTTTGCCTTAACACCCTTTCGGTGGTGCTACCTAAAAGGTAACCCTCTACTACCTTCTTCCCCCTCTTTCCCAAAAAGAGGACGTCCCTTTCCCTGGCCTGCTCCACCAAGACTTTATGGGGAACCCCTCTGGTCTCGTAGGTGGAAAAGACTAAGCCTTCACTCCTAGCCTTGGTGGTAAATTCTTCAAGGACCAGGTTGGCCTGCTTCCTCAAAACCTCTTCAACCTTTGAGTAAAAGTCCCCCGGATAGGAAAAGCCCAAAATACCCGCAACCTCTGAAAGGAGGGCTTCCTCTAAAATCCTTTCGTCCAAAACGAATATTCCTACAAGGGGTAAGGATAGGGCCTTGGAAAAGTCAAGGGCATAGTCTAAGGCGTTAAGGGAAGCCTTTGAGCCATCAAGACCTACTAACAACCTTTCCAGCTCCACCATAGGTAGAATTTTAACATTTAACAGAGCACATAAATTTTAACTGATGAGCCCAAAGGTCTTAATAGTTGGGAGACCGAACGTAGGTAAATCTACCTTCTTCAACGCGGTGGTGGGTAAAAGACTAAGTGTGGTGGAAAAGGAGGCGGGTATAACCAGGGATATAGTAGCCCATAAGGTTTCCTTCCTAAACAAGGAGTTTTTGTTAGAAGACAGCGGAGGGATAGTGGAAGGTGGGGGGGATATAGTTAAAAAAATCAGGGAGAGGGTTTTAGAGGAGATAAAGGAGGCAAACTTAATACTCTTTTTTACAGACTGTAAGGAGGGTCTCCACCCCTTGGACTTGGAAATAGCCAGGATTTTACAGCCCTACAAGGAAAAGGTCCTCTTGGTGGTAAATAAGGTGGATAACGAGAGGTTGAAGGAAAACTGCTACGAGTTTTACTCCTTGGGCTTTGAAAGGCTCTTCTTTATATCCTCCATCCACAAGAAGGGAATAAGGGAGCTTCTGGAGGAGGTGGTAAGGAGGGTTGGGGTAGATTCTGTGGAGTTTGAGGGTATAAGGGTTTGCTTCTTGGGTAAGCCGAACGTGGGTAAGTCCTCCCTAATAAACAAAATCTTAGGTAAGGAGAGGGTGATAGTATCACCGACAGCTGGGACCACCAGGGATGCGGTGGAAATCCCCTTCCAGTATAAGGATAAAAGGTTTATACTGGTTGATACAGCTGGGGTAAGGAGACCTTCAAGGGTTGAGTTTGGTGTTGAATTCTTTTCCGTGGGTAGGAGCTTAAAGGCGGTGGAGCTGAGCGACGTAGTTTGCCTGGTTTTAGACGCCACCTCACCCATAACGAGGCAAGATAAAAGGCTCGGGGGATACGTTCAGAGACGTTACAAGGGTCTGGTTTTGGTCCTAAACAAGATGGACCTTTCTCCTTACAGCAGGGAGGAGCTTTACAACCTGGTTAGAAGGGAGCTAAACTTCCTCTACTACGCACCCGTTGCTTTTACCTCCGCAAAAACGGGGGAAGGGATAAACGAGCTCATGGAGTTGATAGAAAGGGTTTATGGAGATTACACCAAAACCTTTAAAACCTCCTTCATAAACAGGGCCCTTGAAAGGGTCCTAAAAAGGCAAAGACCACCCAAATGTCAGAGGAAAGAGACCAAAATTTACTTTGCCTTCCAGAGCTCATCAAGGCCTCCGACCCTAATTTTAAGGGCCAACTACCCCGAATGCTTTAAGGAAAACTATAAAAGGTTTTTAACAAAGGCCCTCTCCGAAGAGCTGGGTATAAACCACTCACCCTTAAAGATTGTGTTGGAGAAGAAAGTATGAGGTAAATCACTTGACAAGGGAGAGCTGAGTTAAGATAATAAGTTAAAGCTATGGCGGTTCCAAAGGCTAAAACTTCCAAATGGAGGAGGGACCAAAGGAGGGCAAAAAGCTTTTTTGAAAGGTTAAAACCTCCCTCTCTGAGTAAGTGTCCAAGCTGTGGGGAGATGATATTACCCCACAGGGTATGCCCTTACTGCGGTGAATACAGGGGTAGGAAAGTAATAGAAGTAGAATGAAAAAAAGGGTAAAAATAGTCATAGACTGCTTAGGGGGGGATTACGCACCTTATGAAATAGTAAAGGGAGGGGTGCTTTCTGCAAGGGAAGGGAATTCGGTAATCCTGGTGGGAAGGGAGGAGGAAATCTACCCCCTCTTAAAAAAGTTTGGGGAAGAGAAGAATCCAAACATAGAAGTTTATGATGCCAGAGAGAAGGTGGAGATGGACGAGCAACCTTCCTCCGTTTTAAAGAAGAAGAATTCCTCCTTATACGTAGGGGCAAAACTGGTAAGGGAAGGGGTAGGGGATGGATTAGTTTCCGCTGGAAATACGGGGGCGGTTCTAACGGTGGGAAAGTTTATAATAGGGACTGAGGAGGGAATAGAAAGGCCCTCTATTGGGGTTGCCCTACCTAACCCAAAGGGGAGGACCTTCTTGTTGGATTTGGGAGCAAACGTAGATGTAAAACCAAAGCACTTGGTCCAGTTTGCCATAATAGGACACACCTACGCAAAGGAAATAATGGGGATAGAAAAACCGAGGGTAGGAATTTTAAGCATAGGGGAGGAGGAAGGAAAGGGAAACGAGCTGGTGAGGGAAACCTACCCCCTCTTAAAGGAAACCAAGATAAACTTTCTGGGGAACGCGGAGGGTAGGGACATTTACAACGGGAAGTTTGACGTTATAGTTTGCGATGGCTTCGTAGGAAACGTCATCTTAAAGGCCAGTGAAAGCTTAGGCTTTGCTATCGTTGAGATGATAATGGATGAGGTAAAAAAGAGCTTTATTACCAAACTGGGGGCACTTTTAATAAAACCCGCGGTAAAAAGGTTTTTAAAGAAGGCGGACTTTTCCGAATACGGAGGTATTCCCCTTTTGGGGGCCAAAAAACCCGTTATAATCACCCACGGTAGGGCAAACGCAAAGGCCATAAGGAACGCGGTAAGGGTTGCGGTAGAATTTTTAAGGATAGACATCAACAGAATCTTGGTGGATAACATAAAAAAACTATCACCGGGTGAGGTAAGGGTTGGGGACTAAGATAACGGGTATAGGGGTTTACATTCCCAGGAAGGTTTTAACAAACTTTGACCTTGAAAGGATGGTGGATACCTCCGACGAATGGATTACCACCAGAACCGGAATAAAGGAGAGGAGGATAGAGGAGAACCTATCGGTTTCCCAGATGGGGGTTAAAGCCTCTTTGGAAGCCTTAAAGGAGGCAAACCTAAAACCCCAGGAGATAGACACCACTATCGTTGCAACTTTAACACCCCAGATGGTCTTCCCCTCAACCGCAACCCTCTTACAGGGGCAACTGGGGACATCGGGTTATGCCTTTGACATATCCGCAGCTTGCAGTGGCTTCATATACGGCCTACACCTTGCCAACTCCCTCTTAAAGACCAAGAATTCAAGGAGGGTCCTACTGGTTGGAGCTGAGAGAATATCCCAAATCGTAAATTGGAAGGACAGGAGCACCTGCGTCCTCTTTGGGGACGGGGCGGGAGCGGTAGTTTTGGAAAATTCTGACTCGGATTCGGAGATTATCTCCTCGGTGATGTATTCGGACGGAAACTGGGAAATCCTATACTGCGAGTGGTGCGATTACTTAAAGATGAAGGGGAGGGAGGTGTTTAAAAGGGCGGTTATAAACATGGCCAAAGCCTGTCATGAAGTCTTGGAGAGGGCAAACCTAAAACCGGAGAACGTGGATTTAGTCATACCCCATCAGGCAAACGTTAGGATAATAAACTCACTCATGGAAAAGCTGGGAATACCAAAGGAAAGGGTGTATATAAACATACAAAGGTATGGAAATACATCCGCGGCCTCCATACCTATTGCCCTTTATGAGGCAAGGAAGGAGGGAAGGCTTAAAAGGGGGATGCTCGTTTTACTGACAGCCATGGGAGGGGGTCTAACTTGGGGAGCGACCTTACTGAGATTTTAAAGAAACTAAGAGAAAGCTTTAAAGTAAAAGGTGAGGTCCTCTTAAACTTTGTAGATAAAGAGACCATAAGGAGTATAAACAGAAGGTTTAGGGGTAAGGACGAGGAGACCGACGTTTTAAGTTTTAAATACGATGAAGCGGGTGTATTGGGTGAGATTTTAATATGTAAAGAGGTGGCAAGGGAAAGGGCAAAGG
>WFPT01000072.1 GCA_015487365.1 Aquificaceae bacterium | reverse complement strand
GTCCTCTTGTGGGAGCCGTCGCAGAAGGGTTTATTCTTAGAAAGCCCGCACATGCAAAGGTAGTAAGTCTTTTCCCCAGCCTCCAACTTATAGGGCTCCTTTGCCTCAAACTTAACCAGCCTCATACCTTTAAATATATTCCCTTTAAGCTTAAAACTACCTCCTTGTCGCTAAAAGGTATCCTCCTACCCCCTATCTCCTGATAGTTCTCGTGCCCCTTACCCGCAACGACTACGCAGTCTCCCGACCTTGCCACCTTTAAGGCAAGGTGTATAGCCTCCTTTCTGTTTAGCTCCACCAAAACCTTACCTTTGTCCCCTATACCCCTCAGTATGTCTTCACATATTTTTTGTGGCTCCTCACCCCTTGGGTTGTCCGAGGTTACCACTATTAGGTCTGAAAACCTTTCCGCCACTTTCCCCATAAGGGGCCTCTTTTTCCTGTCCCTTTCACCCCCCGCCCCAAAGACGCTTATGACCCTACCGGGACACAACCTCCTTACGGTCCTTAGCAACTTACTCAGGGCATCTGGGGTGTGTGCATAGTCAATAATTACCTTAAAGTCCTTAAAGTCAATAACTTCAAACCTGCCGGGAACGTGAAGGTCTTCTAAGGCTCTCTGAATACTTTTAGGGGAAACTCCCATTTCAAGGAGTATAGAAAGGGAAAGGCCCAGGTTTTCCCTTTGAAAATCCCCCACCAAGCTGGTTTTAAAGGAATAAGTCTTACCCCTGTGCCTTAATCTGATGAAGCTCCCCAAAAAGGAAGTTTTAAAGTCTAAGACCTCAACCCCATAAACTTTACCGTTCTTTACGTGGTCTAATATCCTCCTTCCGTAAAGGTTTGGGAAAACAAAGGCAAAATCGTATTCATATTCTTTAAAGAGCCTCAGCTTACTTTTAAAGTAGTTTTCCATGGTTTTGTGGTAGTCCAGGTGGTCTTGGGAGAGGTTTGTAAAGCCAACGCCTAAAAATTTGGTCCCGTAAATCCTATACTGGTCCAGAGCGTGGGAAGAAATTTCTGCCACCACAAACTTCGCCCCTTCCTCCTCCATAGTCTTTAAGGTGGAATACCAAGTCTTTGAATCGGGGGTAGTCCTCCCCTCACCCAGCTTTTTCCCATCAAAGAAGTATCCCAAGGTCCCCACAAGGCCCACCCTTATACCCTCCTCCTTTAAGGCCCTGTAAATTATAAAGGTGCTCGTGCTCTTACCGTTTGTCCCCGTAATACCTACTACCTTTAAGCGGGGTGAGTAAAATTCCTTACAGGCCAAGGCGAAGGCCTTCCTCGTATTATCAACCCTTACTATTTTTTCCCCCTTTATATCCCTTTCAACCACAACCCAGAGGGGATTTTTCCTTAAAACTTCCTTTATAAAGTCGTGCCCGTCAAACCTCTTTCCCCTTATTGCAAAGAATACGTATCCCTCCTCAACTTCCCTGTGGTCCTGACTTACTCCCCTTGCCCTCCTTAATAGCTCTTTTAGTTGCATAGGTTGTAACCTTCTATAAAGCCTCCCCCCAAGACCAAATCTCCCTTGTAAAAGGTTATAACCTGACCGGGTGTTATACTCTTTGCTGGCTCTTTAAGCTTTACCAGGTAAAGGCCTTCCCTTACCTTTTCCAAACTTTTAAGGGGGTATTCTTTGCCCCTGTACCTTATCTGGCAGGTGGCACCATTCCAAGCCTCTAAGGGTAGGAGGAAGTTTAAGGAGGAGACCAATATTTGGTCGTTGTAAAGGTATTCCTCCTCCCCTACCACCACCAAATTCTTTTCGGGGACCAAGGATATTACGTATAAAGGTTTTTTGTAGGAAACACCTAAGCCCCTCCTCTGACCGACGGTATAACCCATAAAGCCCTTGTGCTTTCCAAGGACCTTCCCACTTACATGAACTATATACCCTTCCTTGAATTCAAAGTGCCTTGAAAGGTAGTCCCTTACCTCCTCACCCATTAAAAAGCAAACTTCAAAGGAATCCCTCTTTTTATACACCTTCAAGCCAGCTTCCTTTGCAATCTCCCTTACCTCCTCCTTACTCCTTTCACCTAAGGGAAAGAGTAAGAGTTTTAAGTCCTCCCTTTTAATCAGAGAGAGGAAGTAGCTTTGGTCCCTTCTTTTATCCCTTGCCCTTGCCAAAGTAAAGCCGTAGGATGTTTTTAAAATCCTCGCATAGTGTCCCGTAGCCAGCTTTTCTATTCCAAAGGCTTCCCTTAAATACCTTGCCAAAAAACCAGTCTTAACCTCCCTGTTGCAAACACAGCAGGGGTTAGGGGTCCTACCTTTGCTGTATTCTTCTAAAAAATACCTTATAACCTTTTCCTTAAAGAGCTTTTCCCAGGAAAGGACCCAGTGCTTTATACCAAGCCTTTGACATACCTCCTTTGCATCCTTAACGTCCTTTGGAGAGCAACAGATGTTGTGGCTAAGGCCTACCCTACATTCTTTTGCGTTAAAAAACTTTAAGGTAATACCTATTACCTCGTCAAATTCTTTACTTTCCTTTAAAAGGTACGCACAAACGCTACTATCAACGCCCCCACTCATCCCTACCGCAACTACCCTCATACCTTAACCGAATAGCCCGCAAGTTTTAACAGTTTTAAGAGAGCGTTAAAGCAACTTTCTTTGTTTAGAGCTATCAAGGGTATTATGAGGCTTTCGTCCTTTATAGGAAACTCTTTTAATATTAAAGGCTTTAACTCCTCGGGCCTTTTGGCGTTAGGTAAGTCTTGCTTGTTTAAGGCAAGGAGGTAGGGTAACTCCTTATCCTTTAAAAGTATTTCCATCTGCTTTTTTGTCTCATGCCACCTACTCCTGTCGGTAGAATCCAACAAAAAAATGTAGCCCACCGCGTTCTTTGAAACTACATCCCAGAGCATGGAAAACCTCTCTTGGCCCGGAAGACCCACTACGTGTATAACCTGCCCGTCGGGTAGTTTTAGCTTTCCATAGTCAAAACCAACGGTTGTGGTTTCCCTTTCCCTTATACCCTTTTCCATGGTCATAACGTGCTCCCCCGAAACCGTTTTTACAAAGGTAGTCTTCCCAGCGTTAAAGTGACCACCTATTACCACCTTTTTTGGGTAGGACTTCATAATAAATTAAATTTTAAGTCTTTACAAAAGGTAAAGCAAGGATTATATTAATCATTAGTCAAATGGCTCTGTTTAAAAGTAAGCTTGAAAAAAGGGCGGAAGAAGGGGACAAAGGTGCTCTCTTAGAGCTAATAAGGAAGGGTAAGTATTCCAAGGCAAGGAAGATTTTGGAAAAGCTTGAAGGTAGGGAGTATAAAAGGCTCCTCTTAGAAGTTTATATAAAGGAGGAGAGGTTTTACGATGCCTTGGACCTTTTAAGAACCTATCCAGATTTAGGGAGTGCCAGGGAAAGGGCCCTGATATATGAAAGGACCAACCTACTGGAAGAGGCTTTAAAGGAGCTTTTAAAGATTAACGACTTTGACTCTTTAAAAAAGGGTGGGGACCTACTCTTAAAGTTGGGAAGGAAGGAAGAGGCCATAAAGCTTTACAGCAGGGCCCTTGAAAGGGCAACCCCCTCCCAAAGGAAGGAGTTGGAAAGAAAGTTGGAAGAGTTAAGGGAAGGGGAGAGGGGGCTCCTTGAAAGATTTAAAGAATCCTTAAAGAGGACCAGGGAAAGGTTAAACTTGGCTTTGCTTAGGGGGAGGAGCCTTGAAGAGGAGTTCTTTGAGGAGCTTGAAGAGGCCCTCATTAGGGCGGATGTTGGGGTAAGGTATTCAACCCTTCTGGTTGAAGAGCTAAGGAAGGCCTCTTTAAGGGGAAGGGTAAAAAACTCTGAGGAAGCCTTGAACTACTTAAAGGAGCTCCTGCTTGAAAGATTAAAGGGGTGTGAGGGAAACCTTAAATACGAAGATGGGGTTTATATTCTGGTTGGGGTAAACGGCTCTGGAAAGACCACTACCGCTGGAAAACTGGCTCACCTCTTTAAGGGTAAGGGGAAAAGGGTTTTATTGGTAGGTGCGGATACTTTCAGGGCGGGTGCCATAATGCAACTCCAAGAGTGGGCAAGGAGGAGTGGATGTGATTTCTTTTCCCTAAAAGAGGGTGCGGATGCTGGAGCGGTGGTCTATAAGGCTATGGAAAGGAAGGATGAATACGATGTCCTTATAATAGACACCGCG
>WFPT01000071.1 GCA_015487365.1 Aquificaceae bacterium | reverse complement strand
GACCAACAGGGAAGAGTAGAGGAGGTAGTTGGAGAGAAGCTCTAAGCTTAAACCGTATTTCCAGTATAGGTATAGGAGGAGGGAGCCTGACAAAAATTCAACCAATGGATACCTTAAACTTATACTCTTGGAGCAGTATCTACACCTACCCCTTAAAAGCAGGTAGGAGATTAAAGGGATGTTGTCGTGCCACTTTATCCTCCTTTTACAATGGGGGCAGAAGGAGTAGTTAAAGAGGAAGGGGATTTTTCTGGGTATCCTGTAAATTAAAACGTTAAAGAAGCTACCAAAGGTTAAGCCAACGATAAAGGCAAGAAGATAATCCATAACCTAAAACTCCCCCACTAAGGTCCCAATCCTCTCGCCCAAAACTATCCTCTTTAAATTATCTTCTTCTTTTATGTTAAAGACTATTATGGGTTTCCCTATTTCCCTACAAAGGGTTATGGCGGTAAAGTCCATAACCTTTAAGTTCTTATTTATTACTTCCATATAGTTTAGCCTTTCAAAGAGCTTTGCGTCCGAGTAAAGGTTTGGGTCCTTGTCGTAAATTCCCTTTACCTTGGTTGCCTTCAAGATTACGTCCGCGGAAATCTCTGCGGACCTTAAAACCGCTGCGGTGTCTGTGGAAAAGAAGGGATTTCCTGTTCCCCCAGCAAAGATTACCACCCTCCCCTTTTCAAGGTGCCTTATGGCCCTCCTCCTTATGTAGGGCTCAGCTACCTGCCTAACTTCTATGGCGGAAAGGATTCTGGTAGGGATTCCCTCGTACCTTTCCAAGGTATCCTGTAAGGCTAAGGCGTTTATTAAGGTAGCGAGCATACCCATATAATCGGAAGTAGCCCTGTCTATACCCATCCTCTGACTATCACTGCTCCCCCTCAGGATGTTCCCTCCTCCAATAACTATGGCAACTTCAACCCCCAAGTCATAAACCTTCCTTATTTCCCTTGCCACATACCTTAAAAAGCTTGTATCTATTCCCCTTCCCTCCTCTCCACCGAGGGCTTCCCCCGACAGCTTTATCAGGACCCTCCTATACTTTACCATCAGTGCCTCATCATCAGCTCACCCATCTTGAAGATGGGTAGGTATAGGGCTATAAGAATTAGTCCAACCGCCCCGCCTATGAAGACCATAAGCAAGGGCTCTATCAGGGATATTAGGCCTTCCACCAGCCTATCTACCTCCTCTTCATAAAAGTTTGCAACCGTGTCCAGCATCTGACTGAGCTGTCCCGTCTCTTCCCCCACTTTAATCATGGCTATTATCAGAACGGGAAATACCCCCTCCTTTTCCATGGCCTTGTAAAGCCTTTCACCTTCGGTAACTTCCCTTTGAAGGTTTAAAACGTGCTCCCTTATTACCAAGTTTCCTACAACCTTTCCTGCAATTTCTATGGACCTTTCAATGGCAACACCACTGCTAAATAGGGCGGACATGGTCCTACTGAACTGGGCCAAGGAGCTCTTTAAAAAGAGCTGGCCAAACTTGGGTAATTTTAATAGGAACAGATGGACACCCCTCTTGAAGGAGTAACTCCTGCTATAAACGTATCTAAAGAGGGCAACAAAGCCTACTAAAAAGAGGATAATCTTAAAGATGTTTGCCCTCAAAAAGTTTGAAAAGTTTATTAAAACCTGGGTTGGCCAAGGCAAGGAGCCACCCATAGACTCATACATTTGGGCAAAGGTTGGGACTAAGAAGTAAAGGATTCCACCTACGATTATAGTTGCAACTACCACTACAAAGGTTGGATAGAAGGAGGCACTCTTAATCTTACCCTTTATCTTAGCCATCCTTTCAAAGTATAGGGAGGCCCTGTCTAAGGCCTGCTCCAAACCTCCCGTTTCTTCACCCACCTCTACCAGATTTACCATGATTTCTGGGAAGATGTTGGGGTAGTCCCTCAAAGCCCTGTTAAACCTTGAGCCTTCACTTACCTTCCTCGCTACCTCCATAAGGGCGTTCTTTAACTTTTGGTTTTGTGTTTGGTCCGCTAAAACTTCTAAGGCATCAACTACCCCTACCCCAGCCCCTAAGAGGGAGCTCAACTGCTTACACAGGAGGGCCAAATCCTTGTCCGAAACCCCTCCACCGAAGAAGGGTATTTTAAAGCCCCCACCTTCCTTCTTCTCTTCCTTTTCCTCCTTTACCTTCCCCCCCTCAGGTCTTAAGTCTATTACCGTGTAGCCTAAGGAGGCAAGCTCCTTTAAGAGGACTTCCTCCGAGGGGACCTCCTTACTCTCTTCTATAACTTTTCCCTCCGGTGTAAAGGCCCTGTACCTATACCTTGGCATAAAATTTATTATAACTTGTTGTAAAATACCTACCCATGGGCTTGTTAGAGGGAAAGAGAGCCTTAATAACGGGTATTGCCAACAACAGGAGTATAGCCTACGGTATAGCAAAATCCTTTAAGAGGGAAGGGGCGAGGTTAATTTTAACCTACGCCAACGAAAAGCTTAAAGAGAGAGTGGAAGAAATAGGTAAGGAGCTTGGGGCGGAGGCTACCTTTAAGTGCGACGTTTTGAGGGACGAGGACATAGTTTCTTTAAAGAGAGGGGTTGAGGAGGTATTTGGAGGGCTTGAAATACTCGTTCATTCTATCGCCTTTGCACCGAGGGAGGAGTTTTACAGGGAGTTCGTCTTTACTTCAAGGGAAGGCTTTAAGGTGGCTATGGAAGTATCCGTCTATTCTTTAATAGCTTTAAGTAGAGAGCTTATGCCCCTCATGGAAGGTAGAAACTCCTCGGTCCTAACCCTTACCTACTACGGGGCGGAAAAGGTCGTCCCCTTTTATAACGTTATGGGTGTATGTAAGGCTGCCTTGGAATCTACCGTTAGATACCTTGCCTACGACCTGGCAAAGAGGAACATAAGGGTTAATGCCATATCCGCGGCGCCCTTAAAGACGGTGGCAGCTTTTAGTATAAAGGGTTTTAACCTCCTCTTGGAGCACACCACCAAGGTAAATCCCTTTTCAAAGGCCATAACCATTGAAGACGTAGGGGATACTGCGGTTTTCCTGTGTAGCGATTGGGCAAGGGCCATAACCGGGGAGGTAGTATATGTGGATTACGGCTACCACATAATGGGGGTATTTCAAAGGCCACCGGAAGGTTGAGGGCGAAGGAGTTAGCCAAAATCTTAGGGGGGGAGCTTTACGGCGAGGACCTGCCCTTTAAGGCTTTTAGTATTGACAGTAGGAAGATTAAAGAGGGGGAAGTCTTTGTTCCCTTAAAGGGTAAAAGGTTTGACGGACACACCTTCATAGAGGATGCCTTAAAGGTAGGGGTGGGCTCCTTGGGTAGGATAGACTTTAAGCCAAAGAGGGGAAAGTTCTACTTAAAGGTGGAAGAGCCTTACAAAGCCCTGATAAAGCTTGCAAAGTTTAAAAGACAAAATTCAAGGGCTACCTTCATAGGGGTTTGTGGCTCGGCGGGTAAGACTACCACCAAGGAGCTTATAGCCTTTTTACTTTCAAAGAGGTTTAAGACCTACAAGAGTGAGGGGAACCTGAATTCAAGGGTTGGACTGCCCCTTTGCCTTGCAAACCTTAAAGAAAACGTAGATTTTGGGGTTTTTGAGCTGGGTGCAAGCCAGGAGGGGGACGTCCTCTTTTTGAGCAAAATTTTAAGGCCAAAGATTAGGGTAATAACCGCCTTAGGGGAGGAGCACCTTGAAACCTTTAAGAGCTTGGAGGGGGTTATAAGGGGAAACGGGGAAATCTTTAAGGACTTTAAGGAGGATGACTGGGCGGTTGTGCCCCACTATGCCAAAAAGTTTTACAAATTAAAGAGGGTAATAACCTTCGGTGAAGGGGGTGAGCTGAGGGCCGAATGTGTTAGGGTGGAAG
>WFPT01000070.1 GCA_015487365.1 Aquificaceae bacterium | reverse complement strand
CGTTAGGGACGAGCTACCCGACCCCATAAACACCTACGACCTACTCTTTACCTTTGGAGAGCTAACCTTAATTTACGATAACTTCACCAGGAGTTTAAAAATTTTAATACCCTACCAAAAGGGGGAAGAAGAATACGCAAAGGAAAGACTTAAAAGGGTCTTAAAGAAGATTTACGAAAGGGTGGTCCCCCAGAGTAAATTAAAGGTAAGGGATGCGGATTTAAGCTCCTGGAAGTCCAACTTAAAGAAGGAAGAGTTTTTAAGGATGGTGGAAAGGGCAAAGGAATACATAAGGGACGGGGATGTAATTCAGGTGGTCCTCTCCCAGCGCTTTAAGAGGACCTTCAAGGGAAGGGTGGAGGACGTTTATAGGATTTTAAGGACCTTAAATCCTTCCCCCTACATGTTCTTTATGGACTTTGGGGAGCTAAAAGTGGTGGGCTCATCACCTGAGGTCTTGGTAAGGGTTGAAGGGGAAAAGGTTTTAACCAGGCCCATAGCGGGGACGAGGAGGAGGGGGAAGGACGAGGAAGAGGATGAAAGGCTTTCAAGGGAGCTCCTTTCCGATGAAAAGGAGAGGGCGGAGCACCTGATGCTGGTAGATTTGGCCAGAAACGACTTAGGTAAGGTTTGCAAGGGGGGCTCGGTGAAGGTTAAGGACTTTATGAGGGTTGAAAAGTATTCCCACGTTATGCACATAGTTAGCGACGTTGAAGGGACTTTGAGGGAGGATACGGACCCCTTTGAAGTATTAAAGGCGGTCTTTCCCGCGGGAACCGTCTCGGGAGCTCCAAAGGTTAGGGCCATGCAGATAATAGAGGAGCTTGAAAGGGAGAGGAGAGGAATTTATGCGGGTAGCGTGGGATACTTTTCTTTGACCGGAAATATGGATATGGCCATAGCCATAAGGACCTTAATTTTCAGGGATAAGGAGGTCTTCCTACAAGCGGGGGCGGGGATAGTCTCAGATTCGGTCCCTGAGAGGGAATACGAGGAAACCTTAAATAAGGCTAAGGCCTTAATGGTTGCGGTAGATAGCGTGGTTAATTCTCCTTAGCCCTGTAAAGGTATTCCTTGGTAAAGGCCTCCTCTTTTAGAGCTTCTAAGTATATCCTCATAGCGTTACAGACCTCCCTTAAATCCTCTATTAGCTCATCGTCGTAAAGCTGAAACTTCCCCTCAAATTCAAAGATTACAAAAACCACCCCCTTTGGAGTTTCAACGAAGGTGGTAAAGGAGCCCTTTTCCTCGTCAAAGAGCTCCTTACCCTTTATACCCTTTTTTGGAACCACCTTAACGTCCTTTAAATTAAAGCTCTCCTTAACTTTTTTTAAAAATCCCTGTAAGCTTTCCTCCTCCACTATGAAGTTTAAAATCTCCTTCAACCTTTTATACCTCTTTAAGGTTATTTCAAAATTTGCGTATTCACCCTTTAACCTTTCATAACTCTCCTCGCAGTCCTTCAAGTGCTCCTCACAAAACTTCTTTTCGTAATCCTTCTTGTTGTAAAATAGGCCCAAAGTTGAAACCGTAAAGGTCAAAAAGGTAGGTGGGAGTAATCCCAAGGGACTTCTTGTCTTATAAAAACTAACCCCTAAGACCAAGATTAAAAAGAGGGCAAAGAGTCTAAAATCTCTGATGAAGAAAAAGGAAAGGGGGGCAAAACCAAACAGATAAAGGTAACTTTCACCTACCAAACTTAAAGCCCCTACAAAAATTGCATCCAAAAAAAGGGAGTAGGGGATGGGGTAAAAGTATAGGAGGAGGGAAGTTATGGTGTAGGAAGCTATTAAAAAGAGGCTTAGAGGTTTTTGTCCAAACAGAGCTAGGGAGGTAAGGAAGAAGACCAAAAGCAATCTGGTTGCAAGGGTTAAACTCCTTTCTTCCATTTGTATTTATTATAGAGCTCATAGTTTTAAGGGACAAGGTAAAATTACCTGAGCCTATTTTACGTGCAAATTGTTTGAAAAATAGGAAATTAATTTTCATAGGTGGAGTCGTAGGAGCAGTGGATGGCTACCTTAGGTGGTTTCTTCAAAAGGACAAAGGAAACTTAGGTTTTAACATTAAGGTCGGTGCAAACGTAGTAAGCGCACTTGGTATAATGGGCTTTGGGATTTACAGCATAGGTGGTTATAGGCTCCTCCCCAGTCAATACTGGGGCGTAAGCTTTGGTCCCATTAAAGTTGGTGTAGCCCTTGGTTTTAAGCCTTAGGGGGAGGTTAGCCCTCCCCCTCCTAAAAAACCTAAGGTTAATCAAGTTTTTTTTACTTTGGGCGAATAAATTAAAAGGTGATGACCCGGTTAAAGCCTTTAAAGATAGGGGATAAGGAAGCCCCAATACCCATAATTCAGGGGGGCATGGGCGTTGGAATATCTTGGGAAAGGCTTGCGGGAGCGGTGGCAAGGGAGGGGGCCATAGGAGTAATATCCGCGGTGGGAACAGGTTACAGGTATCCCTACCTTATAAAGAGGGACAGGTGGGGCAGGCCCGTAGGCTCCCTTTACACCCATTCAAGGGAAAGCCTTATAACTATGATAAGGAAGGCTAAGGAAATCTCCCAGGGAAAAGGCCTTATAGGGGTAAATATACTTTATGCTATAACCGATTACGGTAAAGTTTTAAGGGATGCGATAGAGGGAGGGGCGGACCTTATAATTACGGGTGCGGGTCTTCCCCTGGACATGCCAAAGTTTGACCCAAAGAAGGAGGTGGCCTTAGTCCCCATAGTTTCCTCCGCAAGGGCCTTAAAGCTCATATGTAAAGCTTGGAGCAAACGCTACAAGAGGCTCCCCGATGCGGTAATCTTGGAGGGTCCAAAGTCCGGTGGTCATCAGGGCTTTAAGTATGAGGACTGCTTTAAGGAAGAGTATCAGCTGGAAAACTTGGTGGGGGAGGTTTTAGAGGAGGCCAAAAGGTGGGGGGAAATTCCCGTAATAGTTGCAGGAGGTATATGGAGTTACGAGGATATAAAAAGATACCTATCCTTGGGGGCTAAGGGTGTTCAGATTGCCACCCGCTTCATAGCTACCAAGGAGTGCGACGCCCCCCTCCTTTACAAAAAAATCCTTTTGGAAGCAAACAAGGAAGACATAATCCTTTTAAAATCTCCGGTGGGCTACCCCCTTAGGGTGGTAAGGACCCCCTTTGTAGAACAACTCTTAGAGGGTATAAAGGGCTGGAACGGTTGCGTCTCCCACTGTATAGTCCCCTGCAATAAGGGGGAGGAGGCTAAGAAGGTGGGCTTTTGTATTGCGGACCGCTTGGGGAAGGCATACCTTGGAGACTACGAGGAGGGAATTTTTATCTGTGGCTACAACGGATACCTACTAAAATATCAGGGTATAATTTCGGTAAGGGAGCTCTTGGAGATGCTAACGGGGAAAAGGGAGGACCCAACCTTAAAGTATTACGATGGATATAAAGAGGTTTGAAAGGTTAAAGGAGAGGGCAAAGCTCGTTGAAGGAGCCCAGTTAAACTTCGTCCTCTTAGACCTAAAACCCAAGTGGATGAAGTGTAGGAGGACCAAAAGATTAGTCTTCCAGTTTCACAGGTTGGGTGATGGGGAGGGTAAGAGCCTTTGCGGGAAAACCTTTGAAGAATACCAAGTTCTACCAGACCGCCAGGAAAAGCTCGTAATAACCCAGGTTAATGTCCTCTTGGGAGGCTTAGGGCTTTTGGTCTTCTTTGACCTTTGCCCTGAATGTTTTGGAAACTTAAACCGATGCAGAGAGCTTTAAAGTTCCTCTTGGTCCTCTTACCCCTTTTGGTTTTCCTTTTAGACCTTGACTTGTCCTTAAAAAAGGGATTGTTCATTTTACTTTTGGCCTCCTCCCTCTGGATTACAAACCTCATACCCTTACCCGCCACCGCCCTCCTCATACCCGTCCTTTCCGTTACACTCGGTGTATTAAAGGTAAAAGGTGCCCTCGTGAGCTTCTCACACCCGGTCATATTCTTATTTTTGTCGGGTTTCGTCCTTGCGGGACTTTTGTCCAAATACAACATAGACCTACTTATTGCAAAAAGGTTGATAGCCCTTGGAAGGGGAAACCTTTACCTGAGTGCCTTCTTCGTTTCCCTTGCAACTTCCCTCCTTTCCATGTGGATTTCCAACACCTCCACCACCGCCCTTATGCTACCCATAGTTTTAGGACTTTTAAAGGGTAAGGGCCAAAAGCTCAGGGAATACCTCCTACTACTTACCGCCTACTCCTCCTCCATAGGCGGTATGGCCACTCTGGTAGGGACACCCCCTAATGCCATAGTGGGTGGAATACTGAACTTAACCTTTACCGATTGGCTAAAATACGGAATACCCGCCTACCTAATCCTCTTCCCTCTCCTGTTTATAATCCTCACCCTAATTTTTAGACCAAGGGGTGAGAGCTTGGAGGAGGTTAAAGAAGAGGTTAAGCTTGAAGGTAAGGCTCTCTTAGCCTTGGCCCTTTTCCTTTTGGTAGCACTCCTTTGGGTCTTTTCCTCAAAGCTTGGAAAGTATAGCGATAGTTTGGTAGGAATTTTTGGGGTAGTCCTTTGCACCGCCCTGGGACTTATGAGCTGGAAGGAGGTTCAAGAGTCGGTGGATTGGGGAACTTTAATACTCTTTGGTGGAGGTCTGACTTTAAGTAAAGTTGTAAAGGAAACCCACCTTGCCCAATTCCTCTCAGACCAACTTTTAAAGCTCTTTGGTGATAGTAAAGCCTTACTAATCTTCTTCGTAATTGTCTTTACCGTATTCTTGACCGAGCTTATGAGTAACACCGCCCTAACCTCCCTAATATCCCCCATCTTCTCCCAAAGCTACCCCTCCCTCCTTATACCTATTGCCCTTTCCGCTTCCTGTGCCTTTATGCTACCTATTGCAACCCCACCAAACGCCATAGTGTTTGGAACGGGCTTTGTTAGGAGGGAAACCATGTTAAAGGTGGGCCTAATCTTGAACGTAATCTTTTCCCTCGCCTTGACCTTTTTTACCCTTAGTTTATAATGCTATTTTATGCTGGAAGTAATCAGAAGGCTAAAGGACTTAAAGGGAGAGAGGGTAGTTTCCCTTTACTTGGACCTATCACCTCAGAGGAGGCAGGACAGGAAGTTTTTAAAGGTATTTAAGGACCTAACCAAGGACTGGGGGGAGCTTGAAGAGTTTAAAGAGATTGAAGATTTTTTAAAGGAGCCCTCAAACCTAAAAAATTACAGGGCAATAGCTCTTTTTGTGAGCAGACCCTTAAAGCTCTTTGAAGTTATACCCTTACCCTACGTTTATAAGGACAGACTTATAGTTGATGAAAACCCACGCCTCAGGGAAGTTTTGAGCATTTACAGGGACTTTAAAAAGTTAGGAGTTTTGCTTTTGAGTAGGAAGCTCGTTAGGTTCTTTTTAATAGACGCCTTTGGAGTTAAGGAGGTATTGGACTTCTTAGAGCCCCTATACACGAGGCCCCACAAGTTTCACAGTAAGGGCTCTTCTTTAAAGGGGGCTGAGGGTATGAGGGTATTCCAAAGCCAAAAGTTTGGCTACGGTGAGTTTAGGTTTCACACCAGAATAAGGGAGGAGTGGCACAGGCTCTTAAAGGAGGTTTCCGACAAGCTCTTAGAATTTTACAAAGAGGGCCTCTTTGAGGAGCTCGTGGTGGGAGGCTTAGAGGGTGAGCCCGTAAAGGACATAGAAGGACACCTACACACCTACCTTAGGAAGTCCCTCTTAGGCTACATAAAGGCAAACCCCTCCCAGGAGAAGGAGCACCAAATATACGAAAAGGTCCTAAGCCTTTTAGAGGAAAGGTCCTTAGAGAGGGAAAGGGAAATGATGAAGGAGCTCAGGGAAAAGGTAGGATTTGGCTTGGCGGTGGTTGGAAACCAAGAATTTTTACAAAAGCTGTCCTATGGCAATTTAAGGCTTGCCCTAATCCCCCAAGAGCTAAACCTAAAAGGTTTCCTGTGTAAAGAAAGCGGTATTTTAACCTTAAAGGAGGGAGACTGCAAGGAGCCCAAGGAGCTAAAAAACTTAGTAGATTACCTAATAGAAGAGCTCCTATCACAGGGTGTTGAAGTGGTGGTCATAAGGAGGGAGCCCCTGAAAGAGCTTGCGGGTATTTTGAGATGGAAAGAGTAGTGGTCTTCGTGGATGGCTCTAACCTCTTTTACGGGATAAGGTTGTTAAAGATAAGGTTGGACTACGGTAAGCTCCTTAGCTTTTTAAAGGGGACGAGGCAACTGGTTAGGGCATACTTTTATACTTCCATACCCGACGAGAGCACCTTAAAGAAGAACACACCCGAGTGGGAAAGCTACCAGAGGCAGAGGAAATTCTTAGAGGAAATATCCAACTTAGGATACAAGGTAAAAACCTCCCTTTTAAGGAGGAGACCTTCGGGGGAATTGAAGGAAAAGGAAATAGACATAATGCTTGCAACGGACATGCTAAGCTTAGCATACTTAAACGCCTACGATACCGCGGTCCTGGTAAGTGGAGACAGCGATTTTAGATACACCGTTGAGGAGGTCCAGAAGTTAGGTAAAAAGGTTGAAAACGCAACCTTTTTAAAGACGAGTTCCCCCATATTAAGGAGGGCCTGCGACAAGTTCATACCCTTGGACGAATACACTGAAAGGTTTATCTTAAAAAAGATTTAAACCTTTAAGGCTTCTCTTACCACTTCCCCGGGAAGCTCTATTATGCCACTGAAAGTAAGGTCTATCCTGTCCATATAACCTTTACCAAATAGGGCGCTCAAAACGGAAGTGTATTTAAAGAAGCTATCATAAATTTGGGGATAGAGTTTCCAAACCACTCCTTCCAAGGTAAGGACCAACCTCAAAAGGGCGTAAATCATCCTATACCTGAGCTCCTGATAGAGGCTCATTTCGTAAATCCTTTTAAAGCTTTCCTCTACTTCTCCTTTAAGGATTATATCAAAGAAAGCGTCAAAGGTTAGTTTAAAGTGTTCATAGATTTGCCTTAGCTTTTCTGAGTTCCTTGTTATTCCTTCAAAGTGCCTCTTTACCCTTTCAAAGTCTATTTCCTTTAAAACCCTCAGGTCCTCCTCCTTCATGTCCAAAAGGAAAAAGAACTTCTTCTTTAGCTCCTCCAAACTACTTTCATCCACTTTAACGGAAGGTGGAGGTACTGATAGTGCTCTGAATATGAGCTTTTCGGGTAGCCCAAACTTTTCCTCAATTAGTCTTATTTTGGTAAATATGTAGGAGGCATAGCTTCCACCTAAGGTCAAAAATACTCCCTTTTTAAAACCCCTAAGTATGTATAAAAATTCCTCACTCCTTGGGTCAATCTTTTCCTTTAAAAGGTCGGTAAAGATTATAAAGGACATCCTTAAAAGGACATCCAGCAGGTAAGGGTTTAACTTAAACTTCCTAAAACTAAAAAGGGCGTGCTCTAAGAGGGTTTTTGCCAGCTCCTCGTTAATCTTTAAACTGGCAAAGGCTAAATAACCTTGCCTTAGGTTTTCCTTCCTCTCTGGGGGAAACTCTTGACCTAAGGCCTTAACCTTTTCCTCGTATATATCAACCATCCTATCTATAATTTCTGGGAAGATTTGCCTGTTCTTGTAAATGGCGCTCTTTTCCTTTGAAGAGAGGTTGTAATACTTCATAACCTCCTTTGGTATAGAGGCAAAGTTTATGTATATATCCTCCTTTACCTTAAAGCTTGAAAGGACGGGTCTTAACTCCCTCAATATCTTGCTGGATATTTGGCGGGTTTCTCCCAAGGGAACGGACCTTGGGAAGCAAAATATGGCTATGGCATCCTCGGTTATCTCACAAATCCTTATACAGCTATTGTTAGAAACCAGCTGGGTTGAAACAACCTTTTTCATCTGATGTCTTTTTAGGAGGAAGGAAAGGAGAAGCTTTAAGGGAGAGCAATAGCCCATATATTCCTCACCGTAAAGGATTTCCCCATCCTTACTTATTACCACCAAACCATAATCTTCTAAGTTAGCCTCCTTTCCCATATCTTTACCTCCTTTTCAAGGTATGGATAAAGCTGTGGATAGTTTTCCGAAAACATTTCCTTTAAAGCCCTCAAAAGAACTCCCAAGGGAGCTTCTCCCTTCCTACCTACAACCACCCCGTAAATTTTACCCTCCAAGGTTATTACTACGATAGTTTCCTTGTCCGTTTCCGTTATGTCCAAAAAGGGAGGACTCATAAGGCCCTTGGATATGTAAAGGGAAGGTAGGAGATTAAGGCTAACCTCTTCCTTACTCCAACCCTTAGGGAGGGCTCCCTTTAAAATGTTGCCCTTGTCATCTACAAAGAAAATCCCTAATATCAGGTCCTTAAAGCTTTCCCTTATTCCCATAGCACACCTCCTACTAACTAATTATAACCCTAAAACCCAGAAGCTGT
>WFPT01000069.1 GCA_015487365.1 Aquificaceae bacterium | reverse complement strand
TCCCCACCCTAACCCTTCTCATAGGCCCTTTAACCTTTCTTTGGCATACTCCATAAGTCCTCCCGCTGAAAGAATTTTTAGAACCTCCTCGGGAAACTTTACCACTTCAAACTCCTTACCCTTGCTCAAATTCCTTATCTTACCCTCCTTTATATCAACCTCTATCAGGTCCCCGTCCTCTATTTCATCCACCGCTTGGGGTGCTTCTACGATAGGAAGGCCTATGTTTATGGCGTTCCTAAAAAATATCCTCGCAAAGGATTTGGCTACCACCACAGGAACCCCCGAATACTTTATGGCAATAGGTGCATGCTCCCTTGAAGAGCCCGAGCCAAAGTTTCTACCCGCAACTATTATGTCCCCCTTCTTGTGCTCCTTGGCAAACTCGGGGTGCTCGCTGTCTTCCATAACGTGCTTTGCCAACTCGTAGGGGTCTGAGGTGTTTAAATACCTTGCGGGTATTATCTGGTCCGTATCAACGTTATCGGAAAACTTCCAAGCCCTACCTCTAAACCTGGTCTCCATTTGCTAAGCTATTATAAACTCCCCTTACCCCCTCCGTCAAGGAGGAAGGAGGCAATCCTTCCTACCCCCTCCCTTATCTCATCCTCTGGGAGGGCGAAGGTTATCCTTACCCTACCCCTTGCTCCAAAGGGTGTTCCCGGAACTAAGGCCACCTTTTCCTTTTCCAAGAGCAGTTCTGAAAGGGTTAGGTCGTCCTCGTAATAACGGGAAAGGTCTGGGAAAACGTAAAAGGCGCCCTCCGGTTTTACAAAGCTTATACCCTCTATCTCTGAAAGGAGGGAAACCACCAAATCCCTCCTCCTTTTAAAGGTCCTCTTAACTTCCTCTAAGTATTTTTTTACCTCTTCCTCTTCCTTTAAGAAGTAGTAGAAAGCGTATTGGAGGAAGCTCGTTGCGTTGGAAAGGGTTTGGCTGTTTAAACTTAAAAGCTTTTTTACTATCTCCCCCTTTGCACCTATGTAACCTAACCTCCAACCCGTTACGGAAAAACTCTTTGAAAAGGAGCTAACCGTTATAACGTTTTCTTCAAAGCCTTTGGCCAAGTTGAAGAAATCACCCTCATAGACAAAGTTCTCATAACATTCGTCCGACAAGACCCAAATACCCCTTTCCTTACAAAAACCAACTATCTTTAAAAGCTCCTCCCTATCGTAAAGGGCACCCGTTGGGTTGTTGGGTGAATTCACTATAAGGAGTTTGGTCTTAGGTGAGACCTTCTCTAAAAACTTTTCGTAGGTTAGCTTAAAGCCTTCTTCTTCCTTTAAGTCTATAAACTTTGGAATACCACCGCAGAGTTTTACCATAACCGGATAGCTAACCCAGTAGGGGGAAGGTATTAGGACCTCGTCCCCTTCCTCTATTAAAGCTAAGAGGACCAAAAATATTCCGAGCTTTGCCCCACCCGTGATTACCAAATCTTCTGGCCCGTAATTTACCCCCCTCCTCTGATAGCTATAACTTAAAAGCTCCCTCAACTCCCTTATACCCGCGGAGGGTAAATATTTGTCATGACCCTCTTTTAGAGCCCTTATAACGCACTCTTTTAAGATTTCAGGGGGTTTTAGGTCGGGCTCTCCCGCACCAAAGCCTATTACCCTCTCTCCCCTCTTCCTTAACTCCCTCGCCTTTGCGGAAATACTCAGGGTGGGAGAGGGGAAAAGCTCTAAGACCCTTTTGGAAAGTTCCTTCATTCCCATAATAATATTAAAACCCAACGGAAGGTATAATAGCTTCTTATGGTGTTTAGGATACTTATCTTGCCCAAGGAAGGCCTTTTAGACCCTCAGGGCAGAGCCGTTGAAGAGATGCTGAGGGAAAAGGGTTATAAGGTAAAAAACTTAAAGGTTGGCAAGGTTATACTTTTGGAGATGGAAGAAAGGGAAAAGGTTTTAGAGGTAGCAAAACTCCTTACCAACGAGCTCATAGAAGACTTCTTCGTTGAGGATGCTG
Source organism: Aquificaceae bacterium (assembly GCA_015487365.1). Classification (GTDB taxonomy): domain Bacteria; phylum Aquificota; class Aquificia; order Aquificales; family Aquificaceae; genus S012-77. The sequence continues at coordinate 737 of WFPT01000069.1, read as the reverse complement.
GAGCTGATAAAACCTTTAAAGGGTAACTTAGTCTTTTACTTTTTAATCTTCCTATCACTCCTTTCTTGGTACGTAATCTTTGAAAGGTTGATTTACCTTTTAAGGTTTAAACCCTTGCCCGACAGTTGGAAGGAGGTTAAAACCCTCCTATCTGTAAAAAACTACGAGGGTGGGTATGAACTTTTAAAGGATGAAGGGGGAATCTCCCAGCTCTTCTTAAAGGTAATAGAAGCCTTTTTAAAGGGCCAAGGTAAGGAAAAGGTTGAGGAGGTTGCAAACCTTTACGCAAAGAGGGAGTTAGAAAAACTTGAGGAGAACTTAAACCTTCTATACGCAGTAGGTAGCCTGGCTCCCCTGGTGGGGCTCCTTGGAACGGTTTTTGGCCTCATAAAGGTCTTTTCCTCCTTCTCTTTAAGCGGAGGGGAGGAAGCCTTTAAGCTCCTTTCAAGGGGAATATCCGAATCTCTAACCTCAACGGGTTTAGGGCTTTTGGTGGCTGTCCCCTCCATAACCTTTTACTACCTCCTGGACAACCTTATAAGTAAAAGAGCCAAAAAACTTGAAGAGGCCCTGAACGAGCTCCTAAATCTCCTAAATTAACGAAACTTTAACGAAAGTATAAAAAATGAGTTTAAAATAATCTTTTACTATGAGAAGGCTCTTCCTCTTTCTGGCTTTAATCTTGATTGCTTCCTGTGGAAAGGATTATTCTAAAAGCGTAAGGCTAAAAAGCTTTA
>WFPT01000068.1 GCA_015487365.1 Aquificaceae bacterium | reverse complement strand
ACGAGGTAGGGAGGCCCTTGGGGGAGGAAGAAATAATCCTGGCCCTGATAGCTTCATCCCTTTCCTGCCTTAGCAAACCCTTAGGTCTTACCTTAATACTTTTTTTATCCCTACTAAAAGCTTACAGGAGTTGGAGCTTACAGGAGCTCTTTAAAATTTCCTTCCTTTTAATTTACACCTGCTACCTACCCTCCTACCTTTTTTCCTTAAAGCTTTTGGGAACCCATGAAACTTTAAGCGTCCTTTTAAGTATATGGGCCCTTGACACCTTTTCCTTTTACGTAGGTAAAAACTTTGGAAGGAGACCCTTCTTTGAAAGGCTCTCTCCCAACAAAACCTACGAAGGTTTTTTTGGAGGGCTCGGTGCTGGAACCTTAGTCTTTACCCTCGTTTCCCCCTTACCCTTCTTTAAGGCCCTATCCTTTGGCCTCCTGACATCCTTGGCGGGAGTCTTTGGGGACCTGTTTGAAAGCTTTATAAAGAGACAACTTAAAATTAAGGACTTTTCCAGGGTTTTGGGTGAGCACGGTGGTATTACGGACCGCTTTGATTCCCTGATAATGGTTGCACCCCTTGGATACTTCCTTTTAGGGTAGAGTTGGTAGTGTTGGAAGAGTTATAAACTCCACTAATGTAACCTGAGCCACAACCAAAGTAAAAGAACATGACCACACTTATCAATCTCCTAACCACCCTTTTAGGTATTTTACTACCTTAGCCTTCACGCTTTTGGGTAAGGGAACGTAGTTAAGTTTTAGGGCCTCCCCGTCTCCCTTCTTAAAGGCCCAGAAGAAAAAGTCCAAAACTTTTTTGTTCCTCTCCTTTGGGTAATCCTTTGCCAGTAAGATGAAGGTGGCCCCCGTTATGGGGTAGGAATTTTTACCTCCCTTCCAAGTTAGGACCTCGTAAAAGCCCTTCCTCTCATCCCAGCGGGCAAATCTGGCAGCGCTCTGAAAGCTCCTTATAGAGGGCCTTACAAAGTTCCCCTCCCTGTTTTCAACCAGTGCGTATTTGAGCTTGTTTTCAAGGGCGTAGGCAAACTCTACATAGCCGATGGCTCCTTTAAACCTCTTTATATAACCCGCTACCCCCTCGTTTCCCTTTGCCCCTATACCCGTGGGCCAATTTACCGCCTTACCAAAACCTACCCTCTTACTCCACTCCTTACAACTCTTACTCAAAAAGTTGGTGAATATCCAGGTGGTCCCTGAGCCGTCCGACCTGTGAATAACCCTAATCCTCCAATGGGGCAATTTTTTACCCCCGTTAAACTTCCTTATTAAGGGGTCGTCCCAAAACTTAACTTCCCCCAAGAATATCTTGCAGAGGGCACTTTTAGAAAGCTTTAAGTCCTTAACGGGAAGGTTGTAGGCTACCACCACCCCACCTATTATTACGGGAAACTGGATTAGCCCCTTCCTTCTGAGCTCCTTAGGGGTAAGGGGAGCGTCCGAGGCACCAAAATCAACGGTCCTATTTGTTATCTGCCTAATCCCTCCTCCAGAGCCTATGGACTGGTAGTTAATCCTTACGCCCCTTTCCTTGTAGTAAAAGTATGCCCACCTTGAAAGGAGAGGATAGACGAAGGTAGAGCCAGCACCGTTTACAACCTCAGCCCCAAACAGGAAACCTATGGCCAACAGGGAAGCTAAAAAGCCAACCATAGGTTTAATTATAGCACAGGTTGAGCTTATATTTGTGTTGTATGCTGGTAAAGAATCTTGATGACAGGGTAAAGAAAGATTTAAAGGGAATACTTTAAGGACAGGGATTACATGGTCATTTCCGTCCCCAAAAGGGAGGCCCTCAGGGTGTATACCCTAAGGGCGGACAAAACCTTAAAGGTTGTCAAAAACCTCTTTAAGCTTTCGGGTTGGATGGAGGAAACCCTTTCAAAGGTAGTCCTTTCTACCGCACTACTCACCTCCCTGGTAAAACACGCAACACCCCAAAAAGTATCCTTGGAGATAAACTTAAAGGGTTACAGGTTTTACTCGGAGGGGGACGGTTACGGCAGGGTTAGGGCCCTCTGGGAAGGCTCTAAGGAGGAGGGAACTTTAAAGGTTGTAAGGGAGGTAGGAACGGGGAAGCCCTATTTAAGCGTAGTGAATTTAATCTCAGAGGAAGTGGAAGAAAACCTAAACCATTACTTCAAGCAGTCGGAGCAAACCTTAACCTACGTAAAGCTAATCTATAATGGAGAAAGGGGAAGGGGAATATTGGTCCAGTCCATGGGTGGTGTAAGGGAAGAAAGCTTTGAAAGGATTAGGGAAAGGGTTTTAGAGCTTAAAGATGAGCCCCTGAGTTTAAGGCCCGAGGAGCTATCCTCCCTGATTTTGAGGGGGGAGGAGCCCCTACTGGTTGGCTTAAAGGAGGTAGAATACTACTGCCCCTGCAACGAGGAAATTGCCAAAAGCTCCCTCCTGATGCTCTCCGACCAAGAGGTAAGGGAGCTTCTTAGAAAGAACGGTTACATAGAGGTAATTTGCAAGTTTTGCAACAGGATTTACAGGTTTTCGGAGGAGCAACTGAGGGATGGTTGATTACGAAAGGATTTACCACATAACCGCGGACGGAGGGGTTAGGGTTTATGCTAAAACCAAGGAGGAAGCCCTCTGCAAACTAATCCTTGCCACCTTCTTGGAGATGACCGACGTAGAAAGAACTAAGGATTACGAAGTTATGGATTTTGAAGTAAAGGAGGAGCTACCCTTTTGCGTGGCGGACCTCCTCAACGAGCTCCTGGCCCTCTTTGAAACCAAAAGCTTGGTCCCAAAGGCCTGCCTAAAAGTTAAGGTTGAAAGGGACTACCTCTACGTAAAGCTTAAAATGGGTAAGTTCTCCCAAGAAAACGAAAGGAGGCTCCTCATAAAGGCCATAACCTACCATCAACTAAAATTTGAAAGGGAAGGGGAAAACTTTATAGCCCAGGTAATCTTTGACCTCTAATGTGCTAAAATAAACCTTTATGGCGAAGAAAAAGGCTGAATGCTACTTTTGTAAGAACAAGAAGGAGCCAGACTACAAGGACTACGAGGAGCTGAGGAACTTTTTGAGCGAAGGGGGAAAGATAAAAAAGAGGACTTTAACGGGGGTTTGTGCAAAGCACCAGAGGAAACTTTCAGTGCAGATAAAGAGGGCAAGGCAATTGGCCCTCCTACCCTACCTAATAAGGTAATCCTTTTAATTTTCCTCTTCCTTTCACCCCTTTTTGGCCTTGAAGTAATCAGCGCTCAAGTCCTGTGGAAGGGAAACTCGGTAATATTTAGGGGAGGGGTATTGGTAAGGGGTAAAAACTTTAAGTTTAAAGCCAGACAGCTATACTACCAATTAAAGGAAAGGGTTTTAATTGCAAGGGGAGACGTAACCTTAGAGGGTAAAGACTTTTACTTTAAGGCCTTTTCCCTAACCTACGACTTAAAGCTTAAAGTCCTATACTGCTTAGGGGTTTGGGGTAAGGTTAAAAACTACTACATAAGTGCGGAAAGGGTAGTCCTTTTCCCAGAGGGAGAGATTTTAATTTACAACGCTCAAATAACAACCTGCCCCACCAAGGAGGCACTCCTCTGCATACTGAGGGCTAAGGTGGATAGAAAATACCTATTCTCTTACTCAAACACCTTAAAGGTTTTCAACCAAAGACTCTTATACTCACCCCTCCTATTAATACCCGTTGGAAAGAGAAGGAGTGGATTACTCCCTTCAACCTTGGGCTCCAACACCTTTAACGAAATAATATTCATCCAGCCCCTCTACCTGGTCCTTTCAAAGGACAAAGACCTTACCCTAACTTACGATTTTAGGAACAGGCAAGGCGAGGGCTTTGGTTTAGAGTTTAGGAAGGCCTTAGAAGGAAAAAGGTCCCTGAAAATATACTTAGAGAGCCACTACGAAAGAAGAAGGGGGGAGTGGCTGAGGGGTAAAACGGATATTCCAAAGAGTAGGTATTACCTTAAAGTTATCGGAGACTTTGGTAAGTTTAACTTGAAGGTGGAAAGCTCCTCAGACCCGTTCCTTTTAGAAGACTACGCCTTAAAGAGGAGCCTAACCTCAAAGCCATACCTTGAAACCTACCTAAACTTTACAAAGGAAGGGGGGGATTACCTCTTCTACTTTAAGTATTACAGCCCAAGGGATACCCTTAACACCACAAAGAGCTTTTCCCTTTCCCCGGAAGCCCTCCTATACCTAAAACCAAGAAGGCTTTACAGATTTTTATACTTTGACCTTGAAACCCTCTATTCAAGGGTTGAAAACTACAACAGGAGGTTTATCCTTGACCCATCACTCTTTTACCGATACAAAAATTTTTTCTTTAAGTTGAAGGGCTTGGGTAGGATTTACGAAAATAGGGGCTTTATCACCTACCTCCTCAACGCCCAATACCTCCTCTCCTCCTCTTTGGGAAAACTTTCCCTCCTCCTAATACCCCGCTACTCATTCTCCCCAAAAGATTACTTGAAGGAAAAGTTTGACCGCTACGACGAGGTAAACAAGAAAAACGAGATTTCCCTCTTAGGGCTTATAAACTATAAAAGTTTAAGCCTCTTCTTAGAGGGAGGGTACAACTTCTTAGGGGGATACTTTTTGCCCTCCGACAACTACTTCCTTGAAAAAAAGCTCTTACCCTTAAAACTCTTTACCCTCTTTAAGTTTAAGGGTTTTAATCTAAGCGATGAGCTCTACTACGATTTTAACTTAAAGGCAACGGTAAAACACTCTTTAAGACTATCTTACAAAGGTAAAGGTGAAGAGATTGTCCTCCTAAACTCCTTTGCAAGGGACCACCTAGGTAAAATCTTAACCAACCAAGTTTCCCTAAAAATAAATAAGAGCTTGGGTAAGTTCCTCCTTTCCACACAGCTAACCAGAGACCTTTTAAACGAGCAATACCTTTACAAAAGCTTCTTACTTGGTTACAAGTCCAACTGCTTTATGGTGGGAATCTCCTTAAAGGAAGAGTATAGGTGGAACCTAAATAGGAACGTAAGGGAATTATTGCTATACCTTGAAGTCTTTAACCTGAGGAAGTTTAAGCTAAGGTTTAAAAGGAGCTAAACTTTCCTACAAAAGAGGAGAAAGCCTGTATGGGCCACCATCCTGTCTTCTGGTCTTAACCTCTCGGGGTTTGTTTTGTAATACCTTAAAAGTATTTCTAAAACTTCAATACAACAAACCCTACCATTCAACTCTTTAAGGAGACGGGAGACCTGGTTGGTGGTAGGTAGTAAAAAGCCTAAAACTCCTCCTCCCTTTAAGGAGCTTAGAGCCTTATCCAAGTATAACCAAGGCTCCTTTACGTCTATAAAGCCCGCATCAAAGGAAATACCTTCCAAATTTGCCTCTAAAAAGTCTTGATTGTAAAGTTTTACGTTTTTATCCAGGGAAAATTTTTGTAGGTTCTCCCTGGTTAGCTTGTAAAACCTCTCCCTTATTTCAAAGCTATAAACTTCCCCTGCAAGCCTTGACAAAACCGCGGTAAGGGCTCCACTACCACTTCCAAAT
>WFPT01000067.1 GCA_015487365.1 Aquificaceae bacterium | reverse complement strand
GAGGAATTACCAAGAGAAGGTCTTTAAATACTACGACCCCTACGGAAACCCCTTCTACTGGATAGCGGCTCAGAAGTTTGACTGGGAGAGGGAGGAGGGGACGGACTTTTGGGCGGTTTCCAAGGGATACATATCCATAACCCCCCTCCAACTGGACCTTACCAATTACAGGGCCCTGAAAACCTTAAAGGAGTCCTTTGAACTTTATAAAGTTTAAAGAGGAGGTATTAATCTCCCTCTTTTACTCTTTACTCCTGGTTAGCCTTTACGGGGTTGTAGCCTTCTTCTTTTACCGCTACTACGAATACGAGAGTAAGGTGGAGGTAGAAAGCAGGGTGGAAAACTACTTTTTGAAGGTTAGCCTGGCCCTAAAAGAGGGCTCCCCATACCCGGAGCCACCCTATGGTTATGCCCTCATAAGGACGGACAGATTTTCAAAGGAAATAGGTGAGTTTAGGGAAGGTATGAGGGTCCTTTACAGGGAAGGTTATACGGAAGGCTTGGGCTATTACAGGGTGGGGGTAGGAATTCCAAGGGAAGTTTTGGAGGGAAGACTTAAATTTTTACTGAACCGCCTGATTTTCTTAGGTATCCTTTTTGCAATAGGCTCCTTCCTCTTAGGTTTTACCTTTTCAAGGGCAATCTTTAAGAGGATTAGGGAAAGGGAGAGGGAGTTAGAAAAGTCCATTTACTACCTATCCCACGAGCTGAAAACACCTCTGAGCACCTTAAAGCTCCTTTATGAGAGCGTGAAGGGGAAGCTGGAAGAGGAGGATAGGGAAGATATGGGTGTGGTTTTAAGGGTCTTGGAAAAAAAGGTTCAGCTAGGTTTGAGGGCCCTTGGGGACGTTAAAGTGATACACCAAAGGGTTAGTTTAAGGGAAATAGTTGAGCAAACCCTCTTTGAGCTGAGGAGACTTTACTCGCACAAAGATTTAAAACTTAAAACCAACTTAGAGGACTTAAAGGTTTATTCCTCCCAGGAGGACCTTTACGTTATACTTTACAACCTCATTTCCAACGCCTTTAAGTATTCACCACCAAAGGGTGAGGTAAGAATAGTTCTTGAAGGTAGGAGCCTCCTTATAGAAAATGAAACCTACCAAGGGAAAAGGCCAGAGGGTAGCGGAATAGGTTTAAAACTGGTAAGGAGGCTTGCCCAAAGGCTCGGACTAAGGGTTAAGGTAAGGGAGGGGAGGGACAGGTTTTTGGTAAAGGTCTTGTTCTAACTACTTTCTCCCTTTTCAAAGTCCTCGGGCCTTAGGTTTTCAAGCCACTCCTTTAACTTTTTCATCTCCTCGTCTTCCTTCCTTTCCTCCCTCTCTTCCCTTTCCCCTCCCATGGGTATGGAGGACTCTTCAAAGACCTTGTCCTCTGCAAAGATGGGGGCGTTGGTCCTTATGGCTAAGTTTATGGCATCCGAGGGCCTTGAGTCTATAACGTAACGGTTGTTTCCCAAAATCAGGTGTATTTGGGCGTAGTAGGTCCCCTCCTTTAAGTCGTTTATAACTATCCTCTCCACGAAGGCCCCGAGGGTTGTTAGGATGTTTTTTAAAAGGTCGTAAGTCATGGGCCTTGGGGGCTCGTAGTTTTCCAGCTTCATAGCTATACCCTGGGCCTCAAAGTTACCTATCCAGATGGGTAGGACCTCGTCCGAATCCTTCTTCTTTAAAATAACTACGGGACTCTTTGAAACGGGGTCCAAAATTACACTTTGGAGCTCTAACTCCACCATCTTAATAAAAAATTTATTCCAAAACTCTTACTTTGTCAAAATCTCCTTTACCTGATAGACATCCTTGTCCCCCCTGCCAGAAAGATTTATTACCACTATCTCATCCTTTCCCATCTCTTTGGCCCTTTCTATTGCCTTTATAACCGCATGGGCGGATTCTAAGGCGGGGATTATACCCTCCGTTTTGGAAAGGAGTTTAAAGCCTTCCAAGGCCTCCTCGTCCGTTGCGTAGGTGTATTCTACCCTTCCCCTTTGTTTTAAGTATGCGTGCTCTGGGCCTACACCCGGATAGTCCAAACCCGCGGATATGGAGTGGGTGGTCCTTATCTGTCCCTCCTCATCTTGCAGGAAGTAGCTCTTCATCCCGTGTAAAACCCCAACCTCTCCCCTCAAAAGAGAGGAGGCATGCTTTTGGGTGTTTATACCAAGGCCTCCACCCTCTACTCCTAAGAGCTGGACTCCTTCATCGTTTAAAAAGGGATGGAAGATTCCTATTGCGTTAGAGCCTCCCCCTACGCAGGCCACTATCAGGTCCGGAAGTCTTCCCTCCTCCCTTAATATCTGCTCCTTTGTCTCTTTACCTATTACGGACTGAAACTCCCTGACTATTTCTGGGAAGGGATGGGGACCTACTACCGAGCCTATTACGTAGTGGGTACTTTCTACGTTAGTTACCCAGTCCCTCAGGGCCTCGTTTATGGCATCCTTTAAGGTCTTACTACCAGAGGAAACTACCTTTACTTTGGCTCCCAAAAGCTCCATCCTAAAAAGGTTTATCTCCTGCCTCCTTGCATCCTCTTCTCCCATATAAATTACGCACTCTAAGTTAAAGAGGGCGCAGGCGGTTGCGGTTGCAACTCCATGCTGTCCCGCTCCCGTTTCCGCTATAACCCTCCTCTTACCCATCCTGAGGGTAAGGAGGGCCTGTCCCAAGGTATTGTTTATTTTGTGGGCTCCCGTGTGCAGTAGGTCCTCCCTCTTTAAGTAAATCTTTGCACCCCCTACGTATCTGGTTAAGTTTTCCGCAAAGTATAAAGGGGTTGGCCTTCCCGCATAGACCCTCAGGTAGTAGTTTAAGGTTTCCCAAAAGCTTTTATCTTCCTTTACCTTTTTAAACTCCCTACTCAATTCCTCCAAAGCCTCCATAAGGG
>WFPT01000066.1 GCA_015487365.1 Aquificaceae bacterium | reverse complement strand
CTCTACCCCCAGCCCCTTTAAGACCTTAGCCAGCTTTTCCACGTAATCTTTTGAAAAGACCCCTAAGAGTTGTCTCTTGGCCTCCGCTGGGTTTGAAAGGGGACCAACCAAGTTGAAGATGGACCTAACACCTACTTCCCTCCTAGGTCCTATTACGGTTTTCATGGCAGGGTGAAAGAGGGGGGCAAACATAAAGCCTATTCCCACCTCCTCTATTAGGGTGGAGACCTTTTCGGGTCCTAAGTCTATTTTGGCCCCCAGCCTTTCCAAAAAGTCCGCGGAGCCACACCTTGAAGAAACGGAGCGGTTCCCGTGCTTTGCAACCTTTACCCCCGCCCCCGCCAAAACAAAACTTACCACCGTTGATATGTTAAAGGTTCCCTTCTTATCCCCACCCGTTCCACAGGTATCTACCAGCTCCTCGGGGTTACTAACCTTAACCTTCCTTGCAAGTTTTCTAAAAACCCTTGCGGTCCCCTCAATCTCTTCCTCCGTCTCCCCCTTCATCTTGGTGGCCATTATGAAGGCCCCTATCTGGGAGGGTGTGGCCTTCCCTTCAACTATTTCAAGGATTGCCCTTTCCATCTCTTCCGCCTTTAAGTTTTCAAACTCGCTGAGCTTGTGCAAAACCTCCCTTATCATAACACTAAACTATTATAAGCTGAACCAAAACTACTCCGCACTCTCTCCAAAGAGGACTACAAAGGAAAGACCCAGCAGGGTTAAGGAGAAGGTAAGGGAGTTTTTATACTCCCTTTTACTTAGGGAAACTGTAAGGGCTATTACCCCTTGCAGGAGGTAGTAAAAGGCAAAGGCCTTGGAGGCGTAGGTTATTATTTCAAATATATTAGCACTCCAAACCAAAACTATTCCTACGACGCTGGTCAGAAGGTATCCCAGTTTTGATGAAACCTTCCCCCGGGTTTCCTCCTCAATAAGACCACCCGAGCCGATAGTGTCCGCAACCCCAGCGCTGAACTGACTCATCAAGGAGCCAAGGATTATCAGGTATTTTAGGATTAGGGAGAGGGAGGAAGCCACAAAGATTATGGAAGTTTCGTCAAGTTTTACTATTTTTAGCCTGTAAAAGAGGGGGGTGACCGTAACTATAAAGGAAAGGTATATGAGGGCTGAGAAAATCTGGGCCAACTTCATACTCCTTACCCTTTCCTCTGGGCTGTATTCTTGGTATAGGTATTTAGAGGTTTCAAAGCCTTGAACTATTAAAAGGATTCCCGCAAGGACCCTCAGGGTTTCAAAATTAACACCTTTGGGACTTTGGAAAAAGCCTACGTATGGGTAGTTGTAAAGGAGGAGGGCTAAGAAGAAGGAAACTATAACGGATAGCTTAATGCCCACCGCATACCTTTCAAGGAATTCCAAAAAGCTTAAACCCTTTAAATAACCTGAAACTCCCACGAAGGCCAGGATGAAGGTGGTTAGTAAATTCTCGTAAAGGTTATTCCTTTCAAAGAATCCCGAGAATATGAAGGAGGAAAGGAGTCTCAAATAAAAGGCTACGGAAACCATGTATGCAAAAGAAAGGGAGAGGTTTGAAAAGGTTTCCATCTCCCTTAAAAGCTCCTTGTGTTTAAAGTCCTCATCGCCGTAGATTATCCCCTCCGCCTTTAAGATGTTATACCTTATGGCACCACCTATTAGGTATGCAAAGGTAACTATCAGGAGCATACCCAAAAAGGCGTAGCTTCCGAGGGTGTAGTAGAGGAGGGGTGCGGAGACCAAATAACCACTACCTATTATAGAAGCGAGGGGGGTTAGGGTAGCCCTCCACAGCCTATTCCTTTCAAGGTGTGGGGAGAGGAAGATGGATAGACAGATGAAAAAGGTTATAAGTGTAAGGGCGTCCATCTGTTATAATTTAAGTATGGGTGTCCAAAAACCGCCTGCCGGGTCCGTGGGCACCCTAAAAGGGCGGGATACAAATAACCCGGCACCTGAGCCTTTAAGGGCTCGGGTATGGAGAGGTGGGTCATGGGAAAGAAAGTTTTAGTTTTAATTCCTGCCCTCTTCCTTATAGTGGGTTGTGCCCAGCAGGCAAGCTCCGCCCAGATAGAGGAGCTTAGGAAGACCGCCATGGAGCTTTCAAAGGAGGCTAAGGCTTTAAGGGAAGAGTCTGAGCTTTTAAGAAAGAGGGTTGATGAGCTTGAAAAGAAGCTGAACGAGCACATAAGCAACAAGCAAATCCACAACTACTGAGGAGGGAAGGGGGATGGTTAGGTTAGTGTTGGCCCTTTTGTTAATCTTTGCTTTTAGCTTTTCCCAAAACGTTTTAGAGGAGGTAAGGAAATCCTTAGAAGGGAGTAGGGAGGACTTAAAGGTAGCGAGGGAGAACTTAGAGTATGTAAAGAAGAAGGTGGAAGAGCTTGAAGCCAAGTTAAACGAGCACTTAAAGTTTCACCAAACCTTACTTTCAAGGGTCAGGAAGGAGGTGGAAAAGAAGAAGGGCTTAGAGGTAAAAAAGAAGAGGCCAAAGTTAGAAAGGGGTTTTGCCTACGGCATATACGAGGTAAAGCCCTGTGATACCCTCTGGGGAATATCCTCAAAGGTCTACAAGAATCCCTACTACTGGCCCACCATATATCATTTAAACGAAAAGAGTATAGGCAAGGACCCTTGGATAATAAGGATAGGACTCCTTTTAAGGTTTAAGCTTAAACTTACCGAGGAAGAAAAGAGGAAGGCCTTTAAGGAGGCGGTCTATTGGGACAGGAAGTTTAAAAACAGGCCCAGGTCTCCCCTCTGTCCCCCCGGTTATAGGAAGAGGAGATGAAAAAGGAGGACGCCCTACTCCTCTTAGGGGTAGGGATGATAGTTTATGCCTTCTTTATGCTCTTTTTTCTTTTAAAGGTTTTGAGCAAAAAGAAGAAGGAGCTTGAAGGGGAGGAGGGGAGAAAGGTAAAGAGG
>WFPT01000065.1 GCA_015487365.1 Aquificaceae bacterium | reverse complement strand
GGTGAAGACCCTCCATCCAAAGATTTTGGGTGGAATCTTAATGGACCAGGAAAGGGACTACGAGGAGGCAAAGAGCTTAGGGATTGAAAAGATAGACTTGGTGGTTGTAAATCTTTATCCTTTTGAGGAAAAGTGGAGGGAGGGTTTAAACGAAGAAGAGCTCTTAGAATACATAGATATAGGGGGGATTACCCTAATTAGGAGTTGTGCAAAAAACTTTAAAAACTGCGTCCTTGTTGTGGATAAAGAAGACTACCCTTTCGTTTTAAAAAGGCTTAAAGAAGGGGGACTAACTTATGAGGAGAGGAAGAGGTTGGCCTTAAAGGGATTTTCTTTAAGCGCTTACTACGATGCCCTCATAAGCTTTGCCCTATCTCCCCCTGAGCTTTTTAAAAGGTTTGCCCTACCCTTTGAACTTTTAAAGGAGCTCAGATACGGGGAAAATCCACACCAGAGGGGTTTTTTACTTTTAAACCCTTTGGAAAACTTTGGGGTTGCGAAGGGAAAAGTCTTACAGGGTAAGGAGATGTCCTTTAACAACTACTTGGACTCAGACAGTGCTTTAAGGCTTTGCTATGAGTTTGACAAACCTACCTGCGTTATAGTAAAGCATACAAATCCCTGTGGTGTAGCCTCCGCAAATAACTTAAAGGAGGCATACCTTTTGGCCTTAGAGACGGACCCAGAATCCGCCTACGGTGGAATAGTTGCCTTTAACGAGAGGGTAGATGAAGAAGTTGCAAGGGAAATAGTTAAGAGGTTTTACGAGGTAATAGTTGCCCCAGACTTTTCTCAGGGAGCCTTAGAAGTTTTTTCAAAGAGGAAAAATTTAAGGCTTTTGAGGGTTGAAGGCCTTAGTCAGTTTTACGACCTAAAAAAAGTTAGTGGTGGCTACTTACTCCAAAGAGAAGATGACCTCCTCTATGAGGAACTTAAAGTTGTAAGTGAAAGGGAGCCAGACGAAGGAACCATAAAAGACCTAATCTTTGCCCTAAAAGTGGTAAAGTGGGTAAAGGATAATGCGGTGGTCTTTGCAAGGGATGAAAGGACCTTGGCAATTGGTAGTGGAAATACTTCAAGGGTGGATGCCATAAGGTGTGCAATAAACAGGGCAAAGAGGTTTAACATAAACCTTGAAGGGAGCGTTATGGCCTCTTCTGCCTTTTTACCCTTCAAGGATAACGTGGAAGTTTTAAAGGATTATGGCATAAAGGCTATAATCCAACCGGGTGGCTCTAAGAGGGATGGGGAGGTAATAAGGGCTTGCAATGAATACAACATAGCCTTGGTATTTACCTCAACGAGGCACTTTAAGCACTAAAATATGAGCTAAATCACTTGACAAAAGGGCTAAACCTTTGCTAATATTAATAAAAGAAAGCCCCCATCGTCTAGCCTGGCCTAGGACGCCGGCTTTTCAAGCCGGAAACGCGGGTTCAAATCCCGCTGGGGGTGCTCTACTTTGCTCGCCAAAAGAATAATCCCCTGCCTGGACGTAAAGGACGGTAGGGTCGTAAAGGGAACCAAGTTTGAGAATTTAAGGGATGCGGGGGACCCGGTAGAGGTAGCAAAGGTTTATGAAAGGGAGTTAGCGGATGAACTGGTATTTTTAGACATTACCGCCTCCCTGGACAAGAGGAAGACCGTGGTGGAGTTGGTAAGGAAGGTCGCGGAAAGGGTCTTTATGCCCTTTACCGTTGGTGGTGGTATAAGGAGCTTGGAGGATATAAGGGAAATCCTTAAAGCGGGGGCAGACAAGGTTTCCATAAACACTTCCGCGGTGGAGAACCCAAGGCTCGTGTATGAGTCTGCAAAGAGGTTTGGAAGTCAGTGCATAGTGGTTGCCATAGATGCCAAGAGGGTTGGAAAAACCTGGAAGGTTTTTACCCACTCGGGTAAGAAGGAAAGTAGCTGGGAAGCCCTTTCTTGGGCAAAGGAGGTGGAAAACTTAGGGGCGGGGGAGATACTTTTAACCTCCATAGATAAGGACGGGACTAAGGAAGGGTACGATTTAGAACTTATAGGGGAGGTCTCTTCAAGGGTGAATATACCCGTAATAGCCTCGGGGGGAGCCGGGAGGATGGAGCACTTCTTGGAAGCTTTTAAGGTTGGGGCGGACGCCTGCCTTGGAGCCTCAGTTTTTCACTTTAAGGAGATTTCCATAATAAAACTAAAAGAATTTTTAAGGGAAAGGGGTATCCCCGTAAGGCTTAATTAAAAACCCGCCCTGAGGTGATGCAAGGTCCCCTTTGGGCCTCAGGCCCTGTTAGGTGGGGAGTGTGTCGGTAAGCCCCTTGGACTTTACCGAACCCCACTCCCCTTTAAAGCTTAGTGTAGGCCCCAAATTTTGGACCCCACACCACCGTCAGGGCAGGCCACCCCTGATTTTTATACCCTTCTCTAATAAAAATTTAGACAACTTTTGAAAAACTTCATTAACCTCCTCCCTCTTAAATTGGCCCTCCTTTCTGAGGGTAACCCTGACCCCTACACTCTTTTTTTCTCCCAAGGGGTAAAGGTCAAAAACCTTCATCTCCTCTAAAATTTCACCGAAGAATTCTTTAAGGGCCTTGAGGAGCCTATCGGTGGAAAAGTCCCTATCTACCAGTAAGGACAGGTCCCTGACCACCGGTGGGTAGTTGTGTATCTTCCTATACGTAACTTTCCTTTCCCCTAAGTCTTTTAGGTAAATTTCTGCAAGGATTACCTCCCTTGGAATTTCAAGCTCCTTGAGGAGCAGAGGGTGGAGTTTCCCCAAAAAGCCTAACTCCTTCCCTTCCCTTAAAACCTTCGCCCTAACCCCGGGGTGGAGGAAGGGATAATCACAAGTTTCCAAGGTCACTTCCTCTTTTATAGCTTTAAGGAGCTCCCTAAAAGTTTTGGTAAATCCCTCAGCGCTTACATTACCCCAGGCCAAAAGACAAAGTTTTACTTCCTCCCCCTTCTTTGAAAAACTCTTACCCACTTCAAAGATTTTACCCTCCTCCATTCCGAGGGAGAGGTTTTTCTTTACCACTTTCAGGAGGGATGGGAATAGGTAGCTCCTCATATACTTTGTGGAGGGAGTGAGGGGATTTACCACTTCTAAGTCTGGGAGTTTTAGTTTAAGTTTTTGGTAGAGCTCACCCTCTTCAAAGCTGTAAGTTATTACCTCGTAAAAGCCCCTGCTTGACAAAAAGCACTTTAAGTTTTGGGTTAAGTCCCTTTGGGTAAAGGGTAAAAGCTCCACCTTTAAGGGCTCCTCCCCCAGCTCCTGATAGCCCAAAAGCCTTGCAACCTCTTCAATCAGGTCAATATCTTCAAAAACGTCAAAGCTCCTAAAAGGTGGGACGGAGGCGTAAATCCCCCCTTTACCTTCCTCCACCTTAAAGTGTAAGGAGCTTAAAATTTCCCTTACCCTTTGCCTTTCCACTTCTACACCTAAGTAAGAGTTAAGCTTTTCATAGCTGAGGTATATCCTCTTAGGCTTAAACCTTTTTAGGTAAAGGTCCTTGTAACCTATTAGCTTCCCACCTCCGTAGTCTAAGATTAGCTTTACAGCCAGGGAGTGGGCCCTTTTTAGGTTTTCCAAATCAACTCCCCTTTCAAAGCGGTAGGAGCTCTGGGTAGTTACTTTTAAAAGCTTTGAGCTCCTCCTAACCCTCCTGGGGTTAAAGTGAGCTCCCTCCAAGAAGACTTCCTCCGTTTCTTCCTTTATACCGCTTTCAAGGCCACCTATTAGACCCGCAACCGCTAAGACCTTTTCCTCGTCCGCTATTACCAGCTCCTCCCCCTTTAAGGAAAACTCTGAGCCCTCCAAGCTCTTAAAGCTTTCCCCTTCCTTTGCCCTCCTTACCTTAACCTTTCCCCTTATTTTTTTTGCGTCAAAGGCGTGGAGTGGGTTTCCCTCCCTCAGCATTACATAATTGGTTATATCCACAATATTGTTTATGGTCTTTAAGGAGGACTGCCAGAGCCTCTTCCTTATAAAGAGTGGTGAAGACTTTACCTTAACCCCCTCTATGAGGGCCCCTAAGTAGCGGTTGCAATCTTCATCCTCCACTTCTATTTTTAATTCCTCTTCTTCAAAGCTTGGGTATTGACCCTCGTTAAATTCCAAGGAAAGGAGGGCGGATACTTCCCTTGCAACCCCCTTTACCGAAAGAAGGTCACCCCTGTTAGGGGTAATGTCAAGCTCTAAGATTTTTTCACCGTCCCCTAAGAGTTTTCCAGCCTCCTCCCCAACCTCCGCCT
>WFPT01000064.1 GCA_015487365.1 Aquificaceae bacterium | reverse complement strand
CCACTCCATCAGAAAAGAATACGAGAACAGATTAGGAGAGTTTGTTAGGAGGGCGGAGCTTGATGGAGCTATGATACTTACAGGTGATGGATTTCCAGTAGCCAGTGTCTTTTTAAAGAAGGTCCTACCCGAAGAGAGAATATCCGCCCTCATTGCAGCAGCGGTTGCAACCGTGGAAAGGGTAATGGTGGAAGTGGATGGAAATCCCCCTAACTACATCTTAGTCAAAGGTAAGGAAACAAACTTGGTAGCCTCCATACTCGTTGATGAAATGGTCCTCTTGGCCCTTGCTCCCGAAGAGACCAAGATAGGACTCATTTACTCGGAAATGGAAAGGACTAAAAGGCAGTTGGAGGGTTTAAAGTTTTGATGGAGGGACTAAAATGTTTAAAGTGGTTATAGGTGGGACAAAGGGAAGTGGAAAGAGGTCCTTTATAAAAACCTTGGTGGGAAAGGAGAACCTGATAGAAATAAGGAAAGGTAAAACCCTATCCCTATACATAGGGACACTGTTGGGGGAGTTTGGTTTAGAGGTGTTGGTAATTTCCTTACCAAACGAGGAAAGGTTTAGTGAGTTTTGGAAGGTTTGTGCCAAGGGAAGTGGTGGATACATACTTTTGTTTGATGCTACCAAAAGGCAAGACTGGGAAAAGAGCTTTAAAATGTATGAGTTTCTCTCCAAGGACTGTAAGGTCCCTTTCCTCTTTGCCCTTACCAAGACTAACCTTAACGGAGCCTCTTCCTTAAAAGAGCTTAAAGAATTTTTGGAAAAGAAAGGAGTAAAAACTGACCTAATAAGGGAGTTGGACCCAAGGGACAGGCATAGTTGTCTCCTTTCGGTAATCTACCTTATAAGCGAAGTAGAAAAAAAAGGAGGTGAGATAAAATGCTAAAAATTTTGATAGGAGGGAGTAGGAAGAGTGGTAAGACCACCTTCCTAAAAACACTTTTAGGTTATGAACCCGTAAAGGTTGAAAGGGAAGAAACCCTTATAATAGAGACTGGCTTCCTCGCACTTAAAAACCTTCCCTGCATAACCTTTGTAGCCCTCTCAGACAGTAAGAGATTTAAAGAGTTTTGGCAGGTATGCTCAAAGGGAGCAAAGGGTTTTATCTTCATCTTTGACGCCCAAAACAAGGAGGGATGGGAGCTGGTAAGGGAGGAGGTAAAAACCTTGGTAGATGAAGATAAACACAAGGTGGTTTATGTCCTAAACAAGTTTGACCCGGAGGATGAAGAAACCCTTGTGGATTTTGAGGAGTTTTTCCAAAGCTTAGGGATAAGTGGTAAAATTTTAGTAGCGGATGTTCGTAAAAGGGAAGAGGCTATGAAGATATTGAAGGAATTGATGGGGGAGCTGGGTTATGTTTATGAAGATTGTAGTGGGAGGGCACATAGGAGCGGGTAAGACCACCTTTATAAAAACACTGGTAGGCAAGGACTTTGCTGGGACAGAAAGGAGGGCAACCGATAAGGTAAAGGA
This sequence comes from Aquificaceae bacterium, assembly GCA_015487365.1. GTDB lineage: Bacteria > Aquificota > Aquificia > Aquificales > Aquificaceae > S012-77. The sequence goes on along the minus strand of WFPT01000064.1, from coordinate 5,921 downwards.
AAAAACCACCGTTGGTATGGATGTTGGAAACCTTTTGATGTCAAACATTAACCTTTCCCTAATTGGACTTGCGGGGCAAAGTAGGTTTAAAGAGCTTTGGAGGATATGCGCAAAGGGAGCCAAGGGATACATATTCTTATTTGATTCCACCCAGCCAAAGCTTTGGGAGGGGACAAAGAAGCAGATAGAAATACTCTTAAAGGGTAATCCAAGACCCTTTATATTGGCCCTAAACAAGAGGGATTTACCCGATGCCATAAGCATAGAAGAGGGTGAAAGGATTATTAGGGAGGAACTAAAAATAGAGGGTTATTTGAGCATAGTCCCGACGGTTGCTCTGAGGAAGGATTCCGTAATAAAGGCCTTAAACCTTTTAATTTTAAGGCTTATGGGTAGGTGATATGGAAGAATTAAGGAAGAAAATTCAGGAAGCCATAAAAAGGGCTTTGGAGGGGAAAAACGAGGTAGTGGGAAAGAAAGAAGAGAGTAAGGACATAAAGGTCTTAGAAGACAAAGAGTTGGAAGACTTTGTCTTTAACTTGGACATAAGCGGAGTGGTAATAAGTGATTTGGAAGGAAAACCCTTACGCTACTTCTTAAAGGAGGAAAACCTAAAAGAGCATGTTCAACTTATAGCAGAAAGTAGTGCGGTAGTCTATATGTCTATGCTTTCGGTGGCTCTGGACACGGGAATGGAGCAGCTAAGGTATGTTAGTTTAATTACAGACTCCCACTATATGATAGTCTTTGGGGAGGGAGGAATGATTTTTAGTCTAATTTCAAGGAGTAAAAACTTAGGCAGGCTCTACCTAATAGCAAGGGAGCTGATAAGGAAGATTAAATTCTAATTTATGGAGCTATTCAGCTTAAACAGGGAGGAGCTCAGGGAATACTTTAAGGGTATAGGGGAAAGGGAATACAGGGCGGACCAGCTCCTCAATTGGATTTACAAAAAGGGTGTATGGGACTTTGAAAGGATGACCAACCTCCCCAAGGAGTTGAGGAATAGGTTAAAAAAGGAGTTTAAACTCTTCCCCCTTAAAATCCTTGAAAGACTCAGGTCAGAAGACTCTGTTAAATACCTCTTTGAAACCCAGGACGGACACCTATTAGAAACCGTTTTAATAAAGGAAAGGGACCACTACACCCTGTGCCTTTCCACCCAAATAGGCTGTGCGATAGGGTGCAAATTCTGTGCAACCGCCATAGACGGTCTCCTGAGGAACTTAAAGGTGGAGGAGATAGTCTCCCAATACCTCTTGGTCTGGAAGGACTTAAAGGTAAGGCCGAGGAACTTGGTCTTTATGGGTATGGGTGAGCCCTTGGCAAACTACGAAAATTTGAGGAAGAGTGTAGAGATTTTCATCTCCCCTTGGGGCTTAGACCTTTCCAAAAGGCGGGTTTCCGTATCCACCTCAGGCCTTATAAGGCAAATAGAGAGGATGGCAAAGGACCCATTACTTAGGGAGCTAAACCTTGCGGTTTCCATAAACGCCCCCAATCAAGAAAAGAGGCTTAAAATTATGCCTTTAAGCCAAACCAACCCCTTAAAGGAGCTTATGAAAGTTTTAATCGGTTATCCCCTTCCAAAAAACAGGCGCATAACCTTAGAATACGTTCTGATAAGGGACTTTAACGACTCAAGGGAGGATGCCAAAGAGCTTGCAAGGCTCATAGGAAAGCACAAAAGAAGGTTTAAAGTGAATTTAATACCCTACAACCCCGAGCCAAACCTCCCCTTTAAGAGGCCAAGCCTTGAAAGGATTTTGGAATTTCAAAGGGCTTTATGGGAGGAAGGTATAGCTACCTTCGTTAGATTTTCCAAAGGATTGAAGGTTTTTGGGGCCTGCGGGCAGTTAAGGTATAGGAGGTTATCTGCTATAATTAAGTAGTTGTGGAAGTGGAGCGGGAAGAGGTAAAAGTAGGTGGAAAGGGGATAGTTATAGAAACTGGTCACGTAGCGGGTCAGGCGGACGGTGCGGTAGTAGTAAGGCAGGGGGAAACCGCGGTCTTAGTTACCGCGGTAATGGAAGAGGAAGTCCAGGAGGGTATTGACTTTTTACCCTTAACGGTTGATTACAGGGAGAGGCCCTCCGCTTATGGAAGAATACCGGGTGGCTTTTACAAGAGGGAAGGAAAGCCCACTGACAGGGAAATCTTAGTTTCAAGACTTACGGACAGGTCCATAAGACCCCTATTTCCAGAAGGCTTTTTCCATAACGTGGTAATAACCGCCCTTACTCTATCCGCGGACGACAAATACGACCCTGACGCTCTATGCATAACTGGAGCCTCCTGTGCCCTACACCTTTCAAGGATACCCTTTGAAGGGCCAGTAGCGGGAGTAAGGGTTTGCAGGGTAGATGGTGAGTTTTTAATAAATCCAACCTATGAGGAGAGGCAAAAAGCGGACTTAGAGCTGGTGGTTGCGGGAACAAAGGATTCTATAGTTATGGTAGAAGGTGGAGGGAAGGAAGTTAAAGAAGAAGACTTTGCAAACGCAATATTCTTTGCCTTGGAAAACCTAAAACCCTTAATAGAAGCCCAGGAAAAACTAAGGGAAAAGTTAGGTAAGGAAAAGTTTTCCTTCCAAAGGCCAACCTTAGACGAGGAAGTATTAAAGGAAATGGAAGAAAGTTTAAGGGATAAGGTCTTAGAGGCCTTTAAAATACAGGATAAAAGGGAAAGGAATAAAGCCATCTCACAAATTTTAGAAGAATTTTTAAAGGGCTATCCCGAAGAACTCCACTTTAACATAAAGTATTTCTTTAAGAGGTTTGAAAGTAAGTTAATGCGGGAAAAGATTTTAAAGGAGGGGATTAGGATAGACGGAAGGAAACCTAACGAAATAAGACCCATAAGTATTAAGGTCCATCCCTTTGAAAGGCCTCACGGGAGTGCCCTTTTTAAAAGGGGTCAAACCCAGGCTTATGTGACTGTAACCTTAGGCTCAAGGGATGAGGCCCAACTTATTGAGACCATCTTTGAAGGTGAAAGCTTTAAAAGGTTTATGCTCCACTACAACTTCCCTCCCTTTTCCAGTGGTGAGGCAAGGCCTTGGGGACCACCGAGGAGGAGGGAGATAGGCCATGGAGCCTTAGCGGAAAGAGCCTTAGAACCTCTAATACCTCCTGAGGAGGAGTTTCCCTACATAATAAGGGTAGTTTCAGACATCCTTGAATCCAACGGCTCCACTTCCATGGCCACGGTTTGTGGAGCTTCTTTGGCCCTCTTTGATGCGGGAGTCCCCTTAAAAAAGCACGTTGGTGGGATAGCTATGGGCCTTATAAAGGAAGGAGAGAACTTTGTAATCCTTTCAGACATCTTAGGGGATGAAGACCACCTCGGGGACATGGACTTTAAGGTAGCTGGGACGAAAGAAGGTATTACCGCGGTCCAGATGGACATAAAGGTTAAGGGAATTACCAAGGAGATTATGTTAAAGGCCTTAGAGCAAGCAAGGGAAGGAAGGCTACACATACTAAAAAAGATGTATGAAGTCATAGGTGAGCCCAGAAAGGAAGTCTCAGATTATGCACCCAAGATAGTAATACACAGGATACCCGAAGAGAAGGGTCCAATAGTTATAGGACCCGGTGGTAAGAACATAAGGGACATTTACGAAAAGACCAACGTAAAGGTTTGGGTAGGTGAAGAAGGTAAGGTATATTTAACGGGTAAGGACCTACAATCCATAGAAGAAGCCAAAAAGATTATTGACGACCTCATAAGGGAGGTGGAAGTAGGAGAAGTTTATGAGGGTGAGGTGGTAAGGGTAGAACCTTATGGAGCCTTTATAGAAATCCTACCCGGTAAGGTGGGACTCCTACACGTTTCCAAGATGGGACAAAAGACCAAGTATTCAGTAGGTGAAAAGGTGAAGGTAAAGGTCTTAGAAATAGACGAGCTGGGGAGACCCAAGTTTGCAACCTTAGACCTTGAAGAAAAGCCCTTAAAAGTTGGGCAGACCTATGAAGGTGAAATTACGAGGGTTGAACCTTATGGAGTATTCGTAAAGGTAGGAAGTAAAATAGGGCTCCTTCACAGGAGTAAGATGAAGAGGAAGGTTTTAGACGCTACAAGGGTCTTTAAGGTAGGACAGAGGGTAAAAGTAGTGGTTGAAAAAATAGAAGAAGACGGCAAAGTCTTCTTTTACGAAGCTTAATGGAAGAGATTACTCCCTTCAGGGAAGAAGACTTAGAAGAGGTGGTTAAAGTCTATTTGGAAGGTTATAAGGGGCTTGAAGAGTATTCCTACACCGACGAAAGGGATGTAAAGTCCTACATAAACTGGCTCCTTAGGAGGGACAAAGAGAACTTTTTAGTTTTAAGGTTAAAGGGTAAAATAGTGGGCTTTATAGCGGGGGACGACCACTGGTTTAGTAAGAGGGAAAGGTCTTTGGTGGGGGCCATACACGAAATAGTAATAAAGCCTAAATATCAGGGAAGGGGTTATGGAAAAAGGCTAATGCTTGAAATGCTAAAAAGGTTTAAGGAAAAGAAACTAAAAAAGGCGGAGCTTTGGGTAGGGGAGGAAAATTATAGGGCCATAAACTTTTACAAATCTTTGGGCTTTAAGGAAAGTGGAAGGTTTAGCATCTGGATAAGGATGGTAAAGGATTTAGCTTAATTAAAAATTTTTAACGCCTAACGAAACGTTCTTAAAGCCTAAATTCTTTAAAAAACTTAATAACCTCACTAGCTCTTCAACTTTTACCTTCTTGTCCGCTAAAATTACTACTTTTTCCTTTTTTGAAAACTTTTTAAGCTTTCTTTTTAGGATTTTTAGGCTTACCCTTTTACCTTCATAATAAATTTGACCCCTTTGGGTCAGAGTTAAGGTTATAACCTTTTCCTTTAAGGCTTTACCCTTTACCTTTGGAAGCTCAACCCTTAGCTTCCCTACCGCTATGAAGGTTGCACCCACCAAGGTAATGGTAAGGAGGACCAACATAATATCTACCAAAGGGATTACATTTAAAGAACTTAACTCTTTATCTTCCTCCACACCAATTATTTTACTGTTTTTCCATAAACCATCTTATATACTGTAGGTAAGATGATTAGTGTAAGAAAGGTTGAGGTGAATATGCCACCTACAACCACAGCGGCTAAGGGTTTTTGAACCTCAGAGCCTATACCGGAGGACAGAAGCATGGGAATCAATCCAAGAGATGCTGCACTTGCGGTAATAAGAATAGGTCTAAGCCTAAGCCTTGCAGCTTTCTTAACCGCCTCATTTATACTTAAACCCTCTTCTAAAAGTTGCCTTATATAGGAGACCAAAACCACACCGTTTAAAGTTGCTATTCCAAAAACTGCAATAAACCCTATGGCGGAGGGAACGGATAGGTTTAGACCTGACAGATATAAGGCCCAAATACCTCCAATAGTTGCAAAAGGAACGTTAAGCATTATTATAAGAGCATCCTTTACAGAGTTGTAGTTAAAGTAAAGCAACAAAAATATCAAAAATATAGCTAATGGAACAATTACGTAAAGTTTTCTCATAGCCCTTTGTTGATTTTCAAACTGACCACCGAAGGTTATAAAATATCCGGTAGGAAGCTTTATTTCCTTTTTTATTTTCTCCCTTAATTCTGCAACAAAGCTTCCCAAATCTCTTCCTTCTACGTTGCACATTACTAAGGCAAACCTTATTCCATTCTCCCTTCTTATCATAAAAAGGCCCGGCTTAATCTCTAATCTTAATAAATCCGAAAGTCTTAAAATCTTTCCACCTTTCTCAAAAAGTGGAATAGAGCTTAACTCCTCTACATCTTCCTTCACTCCCTTTGGCAAATCTAAAACTATTGGATACAGAAAAGTTCCTTCCTGCAAAGTCCCTACCTCTTTACCCCCCAATAGATACTTTATCATGTCTAAAGCTTCCTTAGCCTTTATCCCATATCTCTTTAAGTT
>WFPT01000063.1 GCA_015487365.1 Aquificaceae bacterium | reverse complement strand
GGTGGGACTTGAACCCACGACCACGGGATTACAAATCCCGCGCTCTACCACCTGAGCTACGCCGGCTCCTAACGGTCTGTTTCACCAACTACCGGGTCCAAGCTTCCCAAGAGGGCAATGGCATCCGCAATAGTCCTGTTTTCTATAAGCTTTGGAAATATGGATAGGTTGTAAAGGGCCCCAGACCTTATCCTAAGTCTGTAAGGCTTACCCCCTCCTAAGGAGAGTATGTAAAAGCCAAGCTCTCCCCTTGGATTTTCACCAGAGAAAAATACCTCTCCCTTTGGTGCGTTTTCACCATGAACCACTATCCTAAAATTTTTAACCATATCCTCCAAGTCCTTATAAACCTCTTCCTTTGGAGCCATAACCGCAGGATGTTTTTTGTTTATGTAAGGTGCGGACTTTGGAAGTTTTTCAAGTTTTTTTACGCACTGCTCTACTATCCTTAAACTCTGATACATTTCCTCCATCCTTACCAAATACCTGTCATAGACATCTCCAACCTCACCTACTGGAACGTCAAAGTCTAACTCTGAATAGGCCCCGTATTCGTCTAACTTCCTCAAATCGTAGGCTACCCCTGAGCCCCTCGCCACCGGCCCAGAAAGGCCGTATTTATGGACATCCTCCTTGGTTATTATACCAACTCCCTTGGTCCTCCTAAGCCAAATCCTGTTTCTGGTAAGCAGGGAGTGGTATTCCTTTAACCTATTTGGGAAGTCCTTTACAAAGGCCTTAACTACGTCCAAGGTCCCCTCCGCCAAGTCGTAATGGACTCCCCCAATCCTTAAAAAGCAGGTGGTTAGCCTATAACCCGCATTACCCTCAATTATGTCCATTATCTTTTCCCTCTCCCTGAAAGCGTAAAGGAATACCGTTAGAGCCCCAAGGTCCAAGGCTCCCGTCCCGAGCCAGAGGAGGTGGGAGTTAATCCTTTGGAGCTCCGCAAACATGGTCCTTATGTATAAGGCCTTTTCGGGAACTTCTACCCCCAAAAGCCTTTCAACCGCACTTACATAAGAGAGCTCGTTGCATATTGCGGATATGTAGTCCATCCTGTTGGTATAGGGTATAAACTGGAAGTAGTGGAGGTTTTCCGCAATCTTTTCCATCCCCCTGTGCAGTTGCCCCAAAATTACATCACACTGCCTTACATACTCTCCCTCCAAGTCAAACAAAAACCATATGGTCCCGTGGGTCCCCGGATGTAAGGGACCCCAGTTTAAAACGAGCTCCGCTTTCTTTTTGAGCCTTGCCCTCTGGGTTCTTTCTAAATCCTCCAAGGTTGCAATTTTTGTATGTTTTAGTTCAAAGTCGTGGGAAGGAGGGTCCTTCCTACCCGCCAAAACTTCTGTTAAGGAGGGAAGCTCCTCTTCTGGGTATCCACCCAAGGGAAAGTCCTTCCTCAAAGGAAAGTATTTGTAGCCTTCCCAGAGGAACATCCTCCTAAGGTTTTCATGCCCTTCAAACTCAACCCCAAACATATCGTAAGCTTCCCTCTCCGCCCACTTTATGCCCGGGAATATGTCAGTTAAAGAAGGTAGCCTTCCACCCTCCGCCCAGCACTTTATCCCCACCCTCTTGTTCCTTTCAGGATTGTAAAGTATGTAAAGGCCTAAGAACCTCCTTTTGTCTTCTGGAAAGTCTATGCAAGTAAAATCCACAAAGTGCTTGTAGCCCAAAGCTATTAACTCCTTTATCAAATCCCTGAGCTTTTCCTTACTTACCTTCACAGAGCTAAAACTTATGCTCTTACTAAATTCTATCCCCTCAAACTTCCCCTTTAACTCCCTAAACTCTTCCTCCGAAAACCAGCCCACCATAGCCAAGATTATTTTAACCCAAAAGCTGTTATAATTAAGTTCTATGCCAAACACAAAGCAAGCCAAAAAGAGGATGAGGAGGGATGCAAGGAGGAGGGAGAGGAACCGCTACCACCTTTCAAGGATGAGGACCTACATAAAGAAGTTCAATAAGCTAATTGAAGAGGGTAAGAAGGAGGAAGCCCAGAAGTTTTTACCGGAAGTGGTTTCCATAATCCAGCACACCGCCAGTAAGGGTGTAATCCACAAGAGGGAGGCCAGTAGGAGGGTTTCAAGGCTTTACAAAAAACTTTTAAAGCTTGATAGGAGTTGATGTAGTAGAAAACGAAAGAATAGAGAAGGTTTTAAAGAGGTTTGGAGAGAGGTTTTTAAGGAAGGTTTTTTATCAGGAGGAAGTAAATTATTGCAAAGGTAAGAGGGACCTTGTTCCCTGCGTTGCGGGTAGGTGGGCCTGCAAGGAGGCCGTAATTAAGGCCATTTACAACAAGCTTAAGATAAAGGTTTTAATGAGGGAGGTTAAAGTCCTCCCAGAGGGTGAGAGTTTAAAGGTCTTAATTTTGAGGGAAGACCTTAAAGACCTAAAAATCTACCTTACCCTTTCCCACGAAAGGAAGTATACGGTAGCGGTAGCACTCATCCCCTGATTAGGTTTAGCATCTCCTTTACCGCCCTTTCAAAGCCAAACAAAACCGCATTGGCCACTATTGAATGCCCTATGCTTAGCTCCTCCACAAAACCCCTCAGCTCCCTTACAAAGAGCTTTACGTTCTGATAGTTTAGGCCATGTCCCGCATAGACCCTTAAACCTAACTCCTTGGCCTTCAAAGAAGCTTTTTTAATCCTTTGGATTTCTTCATAAGCCTCTTTAAACTTCTTTTCGTTGTAAAGGTTTGCATACCTACCAGTGTGGATTTCTATGGCATCCGCACCAACCTCCTTACTAACTTCTATAACTTTTAGGTCCGGCTCAACGAAGAGGGAAACCTCTATACCCACTTCCTTGAAGGGTTTTATAAAGTCTTTGAGATTTTCCTTTAAGCTCAGGACATCCAAACCTCCCTCGGTGGTTATCTCCTGTCTCCTTTCTGGAACTAAGGTTATCCGGTTTGGCCTTACCCTTAGGGCTATTTCCTTCATCTCCTTAGTTGGAGCCATCTCTAAATTTAGGGGAACTTTTATGGCCCTCTTTATGAGCTCTAAGTCCTCGTCCTTTACGTGTCTCCTGTCTTCCCTAAGGTGCATGGTTATTTGGTCCGCTCCCGCACTTTCTGCCAAGAGAGCTGCAAAGAGGGGGGAGGGCTCAAAGGTCTTCCTCGCCTCCCTTACGGTAGCTACGTGGTCTATATTTACTCCTAACCTCATTACTGGTAGCTCTTGTCCTCTTTAAAGGGCTCTATCCTCATAAGGGCATCCTCAGGGGTTACTTGGTCTCCCACCTTTACGAAAATCTTCTTAACTATTCCGTCAATAGGTGCGTGAATTTCGTTTTCCATCTTCATGGCCTCTACTATGGCAACGGTTTTTCCCTTTTCTACGGGCTCTCCCTCCTTTACCAAGATTTTGGAAACCTTTCCGGGCATGGGGGGTGATACATCTCCGGGCTCGGTAGCCTTTGGTATCCCTACCTCCTCCTTCGTTGGTAGGGAAACACCTTCTCCCTTTGGAACAGCTTCTTTTATGGGTTTTAGTTGGACCTCCTCTAAACGGTCGTTTATCCTTATGTAATACTTCCTGGGTTTTCCGGGCTCTGAGTGGACAGAAACTCCCTCTATCTTAACCTTAAACTTTTCACCATGGTAAGTGAGCTCAAATTCAATAGGTGCAGCACCTTCCACTTTGCCAGTTGGAACCTCTTCTGCTGGGACCTCCTCCACTGGCTCTGAGTGGAGCTCTCCCTTTTCTCTGAGGAGGAAGAATTCCTTGGCCTGCATAGGAAAGAGGATGTAAAGGAGAACCTCCTCGTCGGTGGGCTCTCTGTTTAAAAGACCCTTTACTTCTTTGTAGGCCTTGTCCCACTCGTTTTGGTCCGCAAGGTCTCCGGGCCTTTTGGAAAAGTCTGGCTCCTTGCCTGGCCCTAAAATCTTTTCCACGAGCTCCTTTGAAAGGGGTCCTGGTGGTTTTCCGTATTTACCTTCAACGTAGTCTCTGGTTTCCTTAGTTATAACCTTATACCTTTCACCGGTAATTACGTTTAGGACAGCCTGAACTCCCACTATCTGAGAAGAAGGAGTAAGGAGTGGGGGATAGCCTAAGTCCCTTTCCACGTTTGGGACCTCCTCTAAGGCCTCTTCCAGTTTTTCTATGGCGTTGGCTTCAATAAGCTGGGCCACCATGTTGGAAATCATTCCACCGGGTATTTTGTGGATTAGGACCTTTGCATTCACTCCCGCATACTCGGTCTCATACTTTTTATACTTTTTCTTTATTTCTCTCGCTATATCCGAGGCCTCTGATATCTTTTGAAGGTCTAAGCCTGTGTCAAAGGGAGTCCCTTGGAGTGCGGCAACAACGGTTTCGGTGGCTGGGTGAGAGGAGCCAAAGGCCAAGGGTGATAAGACGGTATCAAGCATATCCACACCCGCTAAAACCGCCATTATGTGGTTCATAGTGGCCATCCCACTCATATCGTGGTTGTGGAGTAAAACGGGTATTTTCCCTTCGGTGGCCTCCTTTATTCCCTTAATTATCTGGTAGCACTCTAAGGGTTGCATAATTCCGGTGGCATCCTTAAAGGAAATCCAATCGGGCTCCATCTCCGCAAGTTCCCTCGCATACTCCATCCACTTCTCATAGGTATGAACGGGAGAACGGGTATAACTTATTTCCGCATGGACCTCTCCCCCAAACTCCTTTATGGCTTTAACCGCAACTTCTATATTTCTGTTGTCGTTTAAAGAGTCAAAGACCCTAAAAACGGTTATCCCATTCTTTATGGCCTTTTCCACAAACTTTTTAACCACCTTATCACTCCTTGGCCTATAACCCACTATGTTCTGACCCCTCAAAAGCATTTGGAGCTTTGTGTTAGGCATTACCTCCTTTATCCTCCTAAGCCTTTCCCAAGGGTCCTCCTTTAAGTATCTCAAACATACGTCATAGGTTGCCCCACCCCAAACCTCTACCGCGTAAAAACCTACCTTGTCCAGCTTTTCACACAAAGGTAAAAGGTCGTCCGTCCTTACCCTCGTTGCCAACTTGCACTGCTGTCCGTCCCTTGGTGTCAAATCGGTAATGAGGATTTTCTTCTTAAAGCCCTTTCCCTTTAAGTCTTTAAGCTTTTGTCTAATTTCCTCAATTACCTCCACCATCGTAAAGGGAAATTATACCACAAGGGAAGGGTACTCCTTGACTTTAAAACTTTAAAAAATTTTTGTAAAATAGTTTTGCAAGATGGGAGTAAAGAACTTACCGCCGGGAAAGAATCCACCCGAGGACATATTTGTGGTCGTTGAAATACCCCAGGGCAGTGCGGTAAAGTATGAGATGGAAAAGGAAAGGGGCCTTATATTCGTAGATAGGTTCTTATTTACCTCTATGCACTATCCCTTCAACTACGGCTTCATACCAAGCACCCTCGCGGACGACGGTGACCCCTTGGACGCCCTGGTGATTTCAAGGGAGCCCATTCATCCGGGGAGTGTGATAAGGTGCAGGCCTATCGGGGTCCTTGAAATGAGGGATGAAGAGGGTTTGGACACCAAAATAATAGCGGTCCCCCACTCAAAGTTAGACCCCTCCTACGAGCCCATAAGGACGGTGGATGACCTCCCCCAGGTGGTAAAGGACAGGATAAAGCACTTCTTTGAGCATTACAAGGAGTTGGAGCCTGGAAAGTGGGTAAAGGTTGAAAGCTTTAAGGGTATCCAGTTTGCCATTGAGGAGATAAAGAAGGCCATAAGAAACTATGCCAAAGACTAAGATTCCCAACTTGGGTAAGTACTTTCCCATAACCACCTTCTTCACCTTCCTTTTAATTTTGGCCCTCTTTATTTTGGGTTATCTAATAGCAAGGAAGGAAAGGACAAAGAGGGAAATACCAAGGAAGGAGCTAAGGTTAAAGGGTAGTCAAAAGCCCCTTTAAGGGCTGGGCTCCTATTAGGACCTTCCTTACCTTATAGTCCTTTACTAAAAAGATGGTGGGGGTTGCCATTACCCCGTATTCTTTAATGTAATTTTGAGAAAAAAATTACCACCCTACCAAAAAGTGGGCATAGGAAGTTATTGTGTAGCAATAGTTTAATAACACGATCTTAGTGGTAAATTAATTTTTTCCACTCCTTTTTTAAAACGTTTCAAAAAATTTACCACTTTTGAGTTAGTGAAAAATCAAGACTTAAAACTCCTCTTCATTGTCATAAGCAGCAGGTCTCTTTTTTTCCTCTTACAAGCTCTTTAAGAGGTTCTCTGAAAACATTCGCTACCTTCTCCGCACTCCTTCCTATCACATACCCTCCAAGCCCGAGCTGGATTATGTCGTAAAGCTTCATCTTCATCTCAGGAGTTAGATT